>JANPKC010000320.1:0-7804 GCA_031425855.1 Actinomycetes bacterium
CGGAGACAGGCTGTCGACCGAGTACCGGCTGGTCGCGCGCGACGCTCGCGTCGTCTGGGTCAACGACCAGGCGACGGTCGTCCAGGACGGGCCCGGCGGCCGCGCCTATCTCCAGGGCGTGATGCTGGACGTGACCGCGCAGAAACGACTCGGCGAACAGCTCGGGCAGTCTCAGCGGCTCGAGGCGGTCGGGCGTCTGGCAGGAGGCATCGCCCACGACTTCAACAACCTCCTCACCGGCATCATCGGCTACGCCGATGTCGTCCTCCAGAGCCTGAGCCCCTCCGATCCGGTCCGGGACGACGTCGACGAGATCGTCTCGGCCGGCCACCGGGCGGCACGGCTGACGAAGCAGCTGCTCGCCTTCAGCCGCAGGCAGGTCCTCGAGCCGCGCGTGGTCGACTTCAACGACGTCGTGTCCGAGCTGCAGAAGCTGCTCACCCGGGTGCTCGGAGAGGATCTCCGGCTCATCGTCGACCTCGACCCCGATCTCGGCCCGGTTCGGGCCGACCCCGGCCAGCTCGAGCAGGTGCTGATGAACCTCGCCGTCAACGCGCGCGACGCGATGCCCAACGGCGGCACGATCGTCCTCCAGACCTCGAACGTCGAGATCGGCGAGGAGTACGACCACGAGCACCTCGTCCGGGCCGTTCCCGGCAGCTATGTCCGCCTCGCCGTCAGCGACACCGGGTCGGGGATGGACCGTGAGACCCTGGAGAACATCTTCGAGCCGTTCTTCACGACCAAGGCGCCGGGGGAGGGGACGGGCCTCGGCCTCGCCACCGTCCACGGGATCGTCAGCCAGAGCGGCGGCTTCGTCTCGGCCGAGAGCGAGCTTGGACGCGGGACGATCTTCCGGATCTACCTGCCACGGGTCGAGGAGCAGGTCATGCCCTTCGAGCCGGTCGTCTCGGCCGGTGCCGTTCGTGGAGGCGACGAGACGGTCCTCATCGTCGAGGACGAGGAGTTCGTGCGAGCGCCGATCGCACGCGACCTCCGTCGGCTGGGATACACCGTGATCGTCGCGCCCGACTCCGCCCGCGCGGTCGAGATCGTTCGTGCAGGGTCGCACGTCGACGTCCTGCTCACCAACATCTCACTGCCCGGCCGAAGCGGCGTCGATCTCGCTGCAGAGCTGCGTTCTGCGCTTCCCGCGCTGAAGGTGCTCTACATGACCGGTTACGCGGCTGCGGCCGTCGCCGAGGGCGCTCCCCCGGCGTCCGTGATCGAGAAGCCGTTCGGGCCAGGGGCGCTCGGGCAGCGGCTCCGCGCCGTGCTCGACGAGCGCGAGGCCCGCTCGGCGTAGAGTCGCGCCGTGCGCTCGCTGGACGGGATCTGCGAGACCTTCGCGCCCGGAGCCGTGGAGCAGGGCGTGCCCGCCGCGGTGCTCGACGCGCTCGAGCACGACCTGACCGCGCGCGAGCGGCAGCGGCTGCTGCTCCTGCTCCGGACGTGGCTGCCTGGCTACTCGCGGCTCTCGCAGGCGCGCCGCGAGGCGGTGCTGCGCGGCTGGCGCGACAGCCCGGTGCCGCTGCTGCGGACCGGCTTCCAGGCGCTGCGCAAGGCGTCGCTCGCGTTCGCGTACATGCTGCCGGGTCGCTGGGAGGAGATCGGGTATCCGGGGCCGCTCGGGCCGCGCGACGACGCACCGGCGCCGCGGTTGCGGCCGCTGGAAGTGGGGGACGGGCTCGAGCTCGAGTGCGACGTCTGCGTCGTCGGCTCGGGCGCGGGTGGCGGCGTCGCCGCGGCGGTGCTCGCACAGGCGGGGCTGGACGTCGTCGTGCTCGAGGCAGGCGGCTACTGGTCGGAACGCGACTTCGACGGCGCCGAGCGGACGGCGCTACGCCGCCTCTACCGCGGCGGCGGCGCGTCGGCGACCGACGACCAGGGCGTCTCGCTGATCGCGGGCGCCTGCCTCGGCGGCGGCACGGTCGTCAACTACACGACGTCGTTCCGGACCCCCGGAGACGTCCTCGACGAGTGGGAGGGACTCGGGTTCCCGTCGGCCGGGCTCCGGCCGAGCCTCGACGCCGTCTGCGAGCGGCTCGGCGTCAACACCGACCACAACCGGCCCTCGCGGCGCGACGAGGCGATGGCGCGCGGGCTCGAGTCGCTGGGCTGGCACGTCGACGCGATGCCGCGCGACGTCGTCGGCTGCGAGCAGGGCGTCGTCTGCGGCTCGTGCGGTTACGGCTGCCCGATCGGCGCCAAGCAGTCGACCCTGCGCACCTGGCTCGAGGACGCGGCGGCAGCCGGGGCCCGGATCGTGGTGGGGGCGAAGGCGCAGCGCGTGCTCGTCGAGAACGGCGCGGCCGCCGGTGTCGACGCAGGCCACGTCCAGGTGCGGTGCCGCGCAGTGGTCGCGGCGGCCGGCGCGATCGAGACGCCGGCGCTCCTGCTCCGCTCGGGCCTCGCGAACCCGAACGTCGGCCGGTGGCTTCGGCTCCACCCGGCCACCGCCGTCTTCGGCGTCTTCGAGGAGGAGATCCGGCCCTGGGAAGGGACGCTGCAGGCGCTCTACTCCGACCAGTTCCGCGACCTCGACGCCGGCTACGGCGTCAAGCTCGAGACGGTGCCGCTCCATCCTGCGCTGCTGACGGCGGCGCTGCCGTGGGAAGGGGCCGCGGCGCACGCGCGGCTGATGGCGAGCTTGCCTCGCCTCTCGCTGATCGCCGTGATCCCGCGCGACAGCGGCTCCGGACGGGTTCGGATCGGCCGTGACGGGACGGCGATTGCGACGTACGGGCTCGCCGCGGACGACCTGCGCCGGCTGGGGACGGGAGTCGAGGGGGCCGGGAGGATCATGGCCGCTGCGGGCGCGCGCGAGGTCTTCGTCGCGAACGCCCGGATGCAGCGCTGGGACGACGGCTTTCCGGCGGGAGCGTTCCGCTTCGGGCCCGGCCGCGGCTCGCTCTACTCGTTCCACATCATGGGCTCCGCCCGGATGGGCGGCTCGCCGGCGCTGTCGGCCGCGTCTCCGACCGGCGAGACGTGGGACGTGCGCAACCTCGTGGTCGCCGACGGCTCGGCGTTCCCGACCGCGTCGGGCGTCAACCCGATGGTCACGATCGAGGCGATCGCCCACCTGAACGCGAGGGGCCTGGCCGAGCGCCTGACTTAGTGTGACAGGAACACAAGCTCACCAGCCCGCACCGTTCCGCGGCGGGAGCGGCTTGTGTTACAGGAACACAAAGGTCGTGCGCGGCGCGCTAGGCCGGGCGGACGTAGAGGCCGGCGGCGGCCTTCTCACCGATCGCGCGCTCGTCGTCGTCGCCCAGGAGCACCTTGAACTGGGCGGCTGCGGGCTGACGCTCGCGGATCACGACGCGCGTGCCGGGCGTGAAGCCCTCGTCGTAGAACCAGTGCAGGAGCTCGCCGTCGTGCTCCGCCAGCCGGACGATCTCGGCCTCGCGGCCGGTCTCGAGGTCGGCGAGCGGAGCCAGCTCCTTGTTCTCGCGCTGCTCAAAGGCGGGGTCGACCGGCCAGCCGTGCGGGCAGCGGTCGGGGTTGCCGAGCTTCACCTCGATCCGCTCGACCATGTCGTCCGAGAACGTGTCCCCGAGCTCGTCCGCGTGGACGTGGGCCTCCGCGGCCGTGTAGCCCATGAAGTCGGTGAGCAGGCGCTCGATGATCCGGTGCTTGCGGACGACCCGCTCGGCGCGCTCGATCCCCGTCTCGGTGAGGATCGCCTCCTTCTGCTCGCCGCGCTCGACGAGGCCGTCGGCCTCGAGCCGCTTCAGCATCTCGCCGGCGGACGCACGCGAGACGCCGAGCATCTCGGCCACGCGTGACGCGATCGCGGTCGAGTTGTTCGGGTCGGGCCGGTACTCGCCGATCGGAAAGGCGAGGAAGTAGATCGTCTCCAGGTACTCGTCGACGCTGTGACCGGCCACGTGGCCACTCTAGCCGTGCTCGACCTCGGTCGGCTCGTGCCTGGAGGAGAGGAAGTAGACGAAGGGCGCCGAGACCGCGATCAGCAGGAGGGCCGGCAGCGCAGCGCGCGAGTAGGCGCCGACCGAGGTCGTCTTCCAGATCTCCGTCGCCAGCGTCTCGAAGCCGATCGGGCGCAGCAGCAGGGTCGCGGGCAGCTCCTTCATCGCGGAGAGGAAGACGAGCGCGGCGCCGGCGAAGATGCCCGAGCGGATCAGCGGCACCGTGACGGTGAACGCGGCCGAGACCGGCCCGCGGCCGAGCGCCCGCGCCGCCTCCTCCACGCGCGGGCCGACGGACGAGAGCGCCGACTCGACGCCGGCGAGCGCCTGCGGCAGGAAGCGGACGACGTAGGCGAAGACGAGCAGCGCGAGCGTCTGATAGAGCGGGCTCGCGTAGTTCGCCGCGAAGAAGACGAGCGAGAGCGCGATCACGATCCCCGGCAGCGCGTTCCCGGCGAACGACGACCGCTCCAGCAGCCGTGTCAGGCGGGTCGGGAAGCGCGTTGCCAGCAGCGCGATCGGGATCGCCGCCAACGCGGCTGCGACCGCGGCGAGCGCGGAGGCGGACATCGAGTTGGCGACCTCCCGCCACGGCACCTCGGCCCGGTCGAGCCCGCGTGCCAGCCAGTAGACGAGCACGGCCGCCGGGACGGCGAGGAACGCGCCGACGACGCCGCCGCAGTAGACGAGTGCGGGCCAGCGCCAGCGACCGAGCCGGTGGGGGCGGGGCCGGCGTGCGGTGCCCGGCCCGCTCCGCGAGACGCGGCGGCGCCAGCGGCTCTCGAGCCAGAGCACGAGCGCGGTGAGTGCGACCAGGACGAGCGCGAGCACCGCCGCGGGCGTCCGGTCGAAGAGCGACTTGTACTGGAGGTAGATCGCACGGGTGAGCGCGTCATAGCGCATCAGCGAGACGACCCCGAAGTCCGAGAGCGTGTAGAGCGCCACGAGCAGCGCGCCCGCGCCGATCGACGGCCGCAGCGCCGGCAGAGTCACGCGGCGGAACACCTCGAACGGGGAGCGGCCGAGCCCGCGGCCGGCCTCCTCGAGCGCAGGATCGAGGTCTCGCAGCGCAGCGGAGACGAGCAGCAGCACGTACGGGTACGTCGAGAGCGTCAGCGCGGCGAGTGCGCCCCAGTAGCCGTAGATCTCGGGCAGCCGCTCGACGCCGAGCAGTTGCTGCAGCAGGCCGCGCGGGCCGAATGCCCCCAGCAGGCAGAACGCGGCGACGTAGCTGGGGATCACCAGCGGGAGCGCGGCTCCGACGGCCCAGAGGCGCCGTCCCGGGATGTCGGTTCGCGTGGTCAGCCAGGCGACGGAGACGCCGATCGTCATCGACGCGAGCGTCACTCCGACGACGAGCAGGCCCGTGCTCCAGAGCAGGTCGAGCGTGTTCGACCGCGTCAGCACGCGCCAGCCGCGCCCACCGCCGCTGCTTGCGCGGACGACGAGGTACGCGAGCGGCAGCAGCAGCAGGGCGACGGTGACGCAGGCGGGCAGGAGGAGGGAGAGCGGCGCTCTCCCCCGACCTGCCCGACCCAGGCTCACGACGTGTAGCCGGTCTCGTTCAGGAGCTCGAGCGTCTTCTCGAGCTCGCCGCCGAACGAGGAGAGATCGACGTCGGGGCCGCGGCCCGCGAGCTCGTCGAGCGTCGGCACGCCCTCCATCGGGTCGATTCCCTCGACGAGCGGGCTCTCGGCCTCCTCGGCCTCCTCGGTGTAGAACCGCTGCTGCTCGTCGGCGAGCAGGAACCCGACGAAGCGCTCCGCTGCGTCGGAGTGCTCAGCGCTCGCGAGCACGCCGGCGCCGGCGACGCTGACGAGCGCGCCGGGGTCGTCGCCGGGGAGGTACTTGTTCGCGATCGGCGCGTCCTCGCCGAGCTCTTCCTTGACGAGGTAGAGGTAGTAGTGGTTGACGAGGCCGACCTCGATCTCGCCCGACGCGACGGCCTCGACGACCGGCGTGTTCTTCTCGTAGAACTTGGGCTCGTTCGCCTTCAGGCCCTCGAGCCACTCCCTCGTCCGCTCCTCGCCCGCGTCGAGCCGCATCGCGGTCACGAACGCCTGGAAGGACGCGTTCGTCGGCGGCAGGCCGACCTTGCCCTTCCACTTCGGGTCGGTCAGGTCGAAGACGGAGTCGGGAACGTCGCCCTCGGAGAGCTCGTCGGTGTTGTAGACGAGCACGCGCGCGCGGCCGGACGTGCCGACCCAGCGGCCGCCCGAGTCGCGGAACCTCGCGTCGACCCGGTCGAGCACCGCTTCCGGCAGCTCGGCGAGCTGGTCCTCGACGGCGCCGAGCGAGCCGGGATCCTGCGCGAAGAAGACGTCGGCGGGCGAGTTGCCGCCCTCCTCGGCGATCGTCGCCGCGAGCTCGGCGCTGTCGGCGTAGCGGACGTCCACGGTGATGCCGGTCTCCTCCTCGAAGCGCTCGAACAGGGGCTCGACGAGCTCCTCCTCTCTGCCCGAGTACACGGTCAGCGTGTCGCTCGCCGCCTTGTCGTCGCCGCCGCAGCCGGCGAGGGCGAGCGCTGCGAGCAGCACGGTCAGCTTCTTCATCGTCCTCCTTGTAAGGGTCGCCTTACACAAAATGCGAGGCGCACCTTACAGAGTTAGGAGAAGACGGTGACGCGGGAAGCGTGCGGCCGCACGCGAACGCGCGAGCCGAGCGGCACTTCCTCGTTCGACGGGCGCTGCGAGACGAGCTCGACGCCGTCGAGGAGCACGCGGTAGAAGACGTCGTGGCCGCGGAACTCGCGGCCGATCACCTCGCCGTCGCCGGCGGGATCGGGCTCGAGCTCTAGCAACTCGGGGCGGATCAGCACCTCGACGTCGGTGGCTCCGTTCGCGTTGTGCGCGGGGAAGAGGCCCACCGGCGTTTCGACGACCCCGTTCGCGAGCCGGCCGGGGAGGAAGTTGCCGGCGCCGACGAACTCGGCGGCCCAGCGGGTCGCGGGGGCGAGGTAGACCTCCTCCGGCGTCCCCTCCTGGACGACGGCGCCGTTCCGCATCAGCGCGATCCGGTCGGCGAGCGAGAACGCCTCCTCGCGGTCGTGCGTGACGAGGACGACCGTGACGTGGATCGCGCGCAGGATCCGCGCCAGCTCGTCGCGCATCGAGGCGCGCAGGTGCGGGTCGATGTTCGACCACGGCTCGTCGAGCAGGACGAGCTCGGGGCCGGGGGCGAGCGCGCGGGCGAGCGCGACCCGCTGCTGCTGGCCGCCGGAGAGCTCGTGCGGGTAGCGGTCGCCGAGCCCGCAGAGGTCGACGAGCGCGAGCACGGCCGGAACGCGCAGCCGCCGCTCCTTGCGTGGAAGGCCGAAGCCGACGTTGTCCGCGACGTTCAGGTGCGGGAAGAGCGCGTAGTCCTGGAAGACCATGCCGACCTTGCGGCGCTCCGGCGGAACCCAGGTGCCGTCCCCGGCGACCGGTGTCCCGGCCACCTCGACGGTCCCGGCCTCCGGCTCCTCGAAGCCCGCGATCAGGCGCAGCAGCGTCGTCTTGCCGCAGCCGGAAGGGCCGAGCAGGGCGACGAACTCGCCGCGCTCGACGCAAAGCTGGGCGTCGTCCACGGCCGGGACGGCGCCGTAGCGCTTCGAGACCCCGTGGCAACAGATCATCCCGCAGGCCATGTAAGGGTCACCTTACACGACCTCCGCCGCCGTTACGGTGGCCCAGGTGATCGATTAGGTGCCCCTCGCAGAGGTCTATCCGCTCGTCTCCTCACGCGCCGTCGCGCGGCCGTTCACCTACGAGATCCCGGACGGCGTCGGCGTCGGCGCGGTCGTTGCGATCCGCTTCGGCCGGGCCGCGGCGCGCGGCGTCGTCGTCGCGACCGGGGTCGAGGCGCCCGCGGGGGTGAGAACGGCTCCGATCCAG
>JANPKC010000321.1:0-7199 GCA_031425855.1 Actinomycetes bacterium
CCTATCCGGCGCTGATGCTGCTGATCATCGTCGGCACGGGCAACCACTTCCTCTTCGACGCGGCCGCCGGCGGGCTCGTCGTCGCCGCGGGCTGGCTCGCTGCCTCCCGGCTGCAGGCGCCTGCCGTCGAGCCGGTGCGGCTGCCCGTAGCGCAGGAGGCATGGACGCCGCATTCCGCCCCGGTTCGCGCCCGGGCAGCCTGAGCACACCCCACCCCGCAGGAACGAAAGGACCCCGAACGCCATGTCACCCCTGAAGCGCAGCAACAACATCGCGGCCCGCATGGGTCGCTGGAGCGCGAATCACTGGAAGACCGCGGTCTTCGGCTGGCTCGCGTTCGTGATCGCGTCCGTCGTCGTCGGCGGCGCGGTCGGGACCAAGTACCTCGAGCAGAGCGATCTCGCCGTCGGCGAGGCCGGCACGGCGAGCAAGATCGTCGAGGCCGGCTTCCCGCAGTCCTGAGCCGCGTCCGCGAGGCCTACGACCGCGGCCTCTCGAACGAGGAGGCGGTCGCGCACGGGATCAAGACCACGGCAGGCGTCGTCACGAGCGCGGCCACCGTCATGGTCGGCACCTTCCTGGTGTTCGCCCTGCTGCCGGTGATCGACATGAAGGAGATGGGCGTCGGCCTCGCCGCCGCCGTCCTGATCGACGCCACGATCGTCCGGGCGGTGCTGCTGCCGGCGACGATGAAGCTGCTCGGAGACCGCAACTGGTACCAGCCGTCGCGGCTCGAGTGGCTCCCCCGCCTCGAGCACGAGCAGGCGCCGGAGGCGGTTCCCGCTCCAGCCGCGGCCTAGCCCCCGGAAAGCGCGAAGCCCCGCCCCCTGCAACGGAAGGGGCGGGGCTTCAATCGTCCTTGGAGCCGGAGGAGGGACTCGAACCCACGGCCTACTGCTTACAAGGCAGTTGCTCTACCAGCTGAGCTACTCCGGCGCGCGCGCCGGACATGGTACTCCGCGCTAGTTCAGGACCTCGCGCGTCTTCTGGTGCGCCAGGATCTTGCGCTTGACCCGCTGGAGCGCGTTGTCGATCGTCTTGCAGTCGCAGCCCAGCTCGTCGGCCATGTCCTCGTAGGAGAGACCCTCGAGGTAGCAGCGGAGCGCGTCGGCCTCGAGCGGCGAGAGGCCCGTGCCGAGCGTGAAGACGAGGCTCTGCAGCTCCTCGGTCGAGATCACGCAGACCGACGGGTCGTTCGTCGTCGGGCCGGGGAGCGCGTCGCCGAGCGTGCACTCGCCGTCGTTGTCCTGGCCGGCCGGGGTGTGGCTGAAGGAGATGTACTGGTTCAGCGGCTGGTGCTTGAACCGCGTCGCGGTCTTGATCGCCGTGATGATCTGCCGCGTCACGCACAACTCGGCGAAGCTCCGGAACGAGGTCTCCTTGTCGGCGCGGAAGTCGCGGACCGCCTTGTAGAGCCCGATCAGGCCCTCCTGGACGAGGTCCTCGGAATCGCCGCCGGCAAGGAAATACGAGCTCGCCTTGAGGCGGACGAAGCCGTTGTAGCGGCGCATCAGGGCATCGAGCGCGGCCGTGCTGCCGTTCCGCGCCTTCATCACCAGCTGCAGATCCTCAAGCTCTCGTTGAGCCTTTTGGGCCGACTTCGCCGCGAGTGCGGGCTGAGCGGACATTCGCGTTCTCCCTGGATTGGGCGGGAAAGAGCGGCTACGTCCGCCGTGCCGGACGCCCAACTCTCACCCTGAGGTTGAGGCAGAAGATAGCAAGCTCGCGCGCAAGTTACAAGGAGATTGCAAAAGACCGATTCTGCTAAGAACATATGTTCGCCCTGCGGGCGTTTCAGCCGTCGCCGCGGCGGAGCCGCTCGAGACGCGCGCGCGTCTCGTCGTCGAGCGCATCGGCGAGCCGCGAGCCCTGCCGCTCCTGGTGGCGCGGCTGCTGCAGCTCGGCGAGGAACGTGCGTGACGATCGCTTCTGCACCTCCTGGCCCGACGTGCCTCGCACGGCGAAGTCGGAGGAGACGAGGCAGACGACCTCGACGTCCCGGTGCTCGGCGGCGAGGCGCTCGAGCACGGCGTCGGCGTGCGGCGCGAAGCGGACGGAGAGCGGGCCGACCTCCGCGTCGGCGCCGACGCCGTCCCAGACGAGCACGCCGCGCGCGCCGCGCAGGGCGACGAAGGAGACGAGCGTGTCGGTCAGCTCGCGCTGGTCCGCATACCCGCCGGCGTGGAGAAGGTTGTGGCCGTCGAAGAGGTAGAGCGTCGGCTCAGCCATCTCGGCGCCGCCGCGCCTCGTACAGGAGCAGCGCGGCTGCGACGCTGACGTTCAGCGACTCGACCCTGCCCGAGAGCGGGATCGAGATCGTCGCGTCGCAGGCGCGCCGGACGAGTGGGCGCACGCCCTTCCCCTCGGCGCCGAAGACGAGCGCCAGGCCGCCGGTGAGGTCGGCCTGCCAGAGATCCTGGTCGGCGTCTGCGGCGGCAGCGTAGATCCAGAGGTCGCCGCGCTTGATCTCGTTCAGGTAGCGGGCGAGGTTCGGGACGACCGCGACCGGGAGGTGCTCGACCGCACCGGCCGATGCCCGCGCGACGGCCGCCGTCACCATCGCGGAGCCGTGGGCGGGAACGACGACGCCGGTCGCGCCCGCGCCCTCGGCGCTGCGGATCACCGCGCCCAGGTTGCGCGGGTCGGTGACCTGGTCGAGGCAGGCCAGCAGCGGCTTCTCGCCCGCCGCGAGCTCGTACGCGTCGGCGTAGCGGTAGGGCTCGGTCCAGGCGAGGACGCCCTGGTGGTCGCGGGTGCCGGCGGCGTCGCCGATCTCCCGATCCGGCTTGATCTGGACGCGCAGGCCTTCCTGCAGCCACGCTTCGGCCGCCGCGGCGCGCTCGGTCGCCCACACCTCGAGCACCTGCCTGCGGCCCCGGAGCGCCTCCCGCACGGGCCTGCGGCCGTAGACCTGCTCGCGGGTCACGGCTTGCGCACGAGCCGAAAACCGCCAGGCTCGTCGCGGATCTCCCAACCGGCCTCTTCCACCCGTCCGCGGAACTCGTCTGCCGCCGCGAAGTCGCCGCGAGACCGTGCTTCCTGTCTCTGCTCGGCGAGCTCGGTCAGATCCTGTGGCACGGACTCGGATCGCAGCGTGATGCCGAAGAGACGCAGAGCGTTCGCGAGCAAGTAGTGGTTGCCTACCCGCCGCCAGTCGTGCATCAGCGCCAGCGCCTGCGGCGTATTGAAGTCGTCGTCCAGCGCCTGCTGGAGCTCGTCCCATGCAGGCCCGCCCGAATCGTTCTGCTCGGTCACGTTGAAGGCGTTCGCGAACGTCGCCCATTGAGACTTCGCCTGCTCCATCGTCTCGTCGGAGAAGTCGATCGGGCTGCGCCAGTGCGCCGTCAGGAAGAACAGCAGCACCGTCTCCCGGCCCCACCGGTCGAGCACCTCCCGGATCGTCTCGATGTTGCCGAGCGACTTCGACATCTTCTCGCCGGTGAAGCGGAGCATCCCGTTGTGCATCCAGACCTTTGCGAACTCGTGCCCGCGGGCGCGCGACTGCGCCAGCTCGTTCTCGTGATGAGGGAAGACGAGGTCGAGCCCGCCGCCATGGATCTCGAACGCCGGCCCGAGCAGCTTCTCGGCCATCGCGGAGCACTCGATGTGCCAGCCCGGGCGGCCCTCTCCCCACGGGGAGCTCCACGACGTGTCCTCCCCCGGCTTGTTCGCCTTCCAGAGCGCGAAGTCGCGCGGATCCTCCTTGCGCGGGTTCGGCTCCTGCTCCTCGACCTGATCCGGCTTCTGGCCGGAGAGCCGCCCGTACTCGGCCCACCGGGCGACGCGGAAGTAGACGTCGCCGTCCACCTCGTAGGCGGCCCCGCGCTCGACCAGGTCGCCGATGAACGCGACGATCTCGTCCATCATCTCGGTCACCTTCGGCCACTCGTCGACCTCGTCGAGCCCGAAGCGCGCCGTGTCCGCGAGGTACCACTCGGTCGCCTGCCGCGCCCGCTCGGCGCTCGCGCCGGGGGCCGCCTCGTAGATCTTGTCGTTGACGTCGGTGATGTTGTGGACGAGCTTCACCTGGTAGCCGCGATGTCGCAGCCAGCGCGCATACCAGGAGCCGACCACGTACGGCCGCGCGTTGCCGATGTGCGCGCGGGCGTAGACCGTGGGGCCGCAGACGTACATCCCGATCGGGCCGGGCGGCTCCGGCAGCTCGACGAGGCCGCGGGCGAGAGTGCTATAGAGCCGCATCGACCCGCCTCAGCGCCTCTTCCTGCGGAAGCGCGGCGATCACCGCCCAGAGCTCGGGCCCGCGCTCGGCCCCGGTCAGCGCCAGCCGCAGCGCCTTCAGGTCGCCGCCGACCGCCTTCAGCTCGCGGACGATGTCCTTGCCGTCGAGCCCGCTCGCTCGCAGCTCCGAGAACCGAGCGAGCGTCGGCCTGGCGGCCTCGGGGAGGCTGACCGGCGTCGGCTCCAGGATCGCCGCCGCCATCGCGCGTGCCTCGACGAAGTCGCGCGCACCGCGGAGAGCGCGCGCGAGCTGAGGCGGAGCGCCGGCGCGTGCGGCGAGCTCGTCGTCGGAGAGCGCGCCGATGGCGGCGATCGCAAGACGACGAATCCGCGGCTCGTCGAGGTGCACGTCGTGTGCCGGCTCGCCCAGCTCCTCGAGGTAGGCGCGCAGCGCCTCCGCCGGAACGCCCGCCTCGCGGTAGTGGGCCAGCGTCGGCGCACCCTCCCGCTTCGACAGCTTCTTCCCATCGGCGCCGAGCAGGAGCCCGTGGTGGACGTACTCGGGCGGATCGAAGCCGAGCGCCAGCGAGAGCTCGCGCTGCAACTCGGTGTTGGAGCGGTGGTCGGCGCCGCGGACGACGTGCGTGATCTCGAAGTCGTTGTCGTCGACGACGCTCGCCAGGTGGTACGTCGGCGAGCCATCGGGGCGCAGCAGCGTGGTGCCGCGAAAGCGGATCGAGCCGTCGGGATCGGGCTCGCCCACGGCGAGCGCCGCCTCGCGATGGCGCCCTGCCCGCTCGCTCTGCCTGGCCGGTCCTTCGTTCCAGGCGAGGCCGAGCCACCCGAGGTCCTCGAGGATCGCCTCGACCGCTCCCTCGACCTCGCGGGAACGGTCGGTGTCGTCGATTCGCAGCAGCAGCCAGTCGCCGCGGCGCCTGTTCGCGACCGCCGAGAGGGCGCTGCCGAGGTGCAGCGAGCCCGTCGGGCTCGGCGCGAAGCGGACTCGCGTAGACATGCATTGAGTCTACGGTCGCCGCTTCCGCGCCGGACGGGCCCTACTCCTCGCCGTCTCTGTCGTCGGCCTGCTCCGAGTCGGAGTCGATCGCGACGACGCCGTACGAGGCGTCGAGCCTGACGTCGACGGTCGAGCCGTCGGGCTTCGACACCTCGACCTCGAACGTCGCGCCCTTCTCGGAGTCGCGCTCCGTCGCGTTGACGGTGCCGCCGCCGGTCGCCTTCAGCGCGGCGGCCGACGCGCGCGCCAGATCCGTGCCCCTGAGCGGCTCCTCGTCGTCGAACGTTCCGCCGGCGCCCGCGATTGCGGCCCCGCCGAGGGCGAGGGCGACGAGCGCCGCCAGGCCCGCTGCGATCTTCGTGCGTCTCTTCACAGCTTCTCTCCTTTCACGTTCTTCGGATGATCGCAACGTACGAGCACGCGATGAGACGGCGATGAGAGCACAGCCGTCTCCCAGCCGGCTCCGGCGACTCGAGCGGATCGAGCTCGACGGGCTTCTAGCCGATCACACGAGGGAGCCGGGCGGTCGCGCGATCGCTCCGGCTTCCTCGCCGTCTAGGGTCGTGTTCGTGGACGAGCTCCTACAGGCCTGGTTCGACGAGAACGGCCGCGACCTCCCCTGGCGACGGACGCGCGACCCGTACGCGATCCTCGTCAGCGAGGTGATGCTGCAGCAGACCCAGGTCGAGCGCGTGATGCCGCGCTGGCTCGCGTGGCTCGAGCGCTGGCCGAGCCCCGCTGCGCTCGCTGCCGCCTCGCTCGCCGACGTGATCAGAGAGTGGCAGGGGCTGGGCTACAACCGGCGCGCGGTCAGCCTGCACCGGGCGGCGCAGATGGTCGCCGCGGAGGGCTGGCCCGAGGACCTGACGACGCTCCCGGGGGTCGGGCCGTACACGGCCGCCGCGATCCGCAACCAGGCCTACGGCGAGGCGATTCTCCCCGTCGACACGAACGTCGCCCGCATCCAGGAGCGCACGGGACATGCCTTCGGCCCGGGGGCGCTGCAGGCGCTCTTCGACCTCGGCGCCACCGTGTGCCTGGCGCGCGTGCCGCGGTGCGAGTCCTGCCCGCTGGCGGAGTCATGCCCGGCGCGGGGACGCCGCTACGACCCGGTGCGCAAGCAGTCCCGCTTCGAGGGGTCGTTCCGGCAGCGGCGGGCGGCGCTGCTGCGCCTCGTCGCGGAAGAGCCGCGACCGCTCGACTCGCTCGACCGGGACGCGGCGGAGTCGCTGGTGCGCGACGGCCTCGTGCGGGTGGACGACGGCGTCGTCGCGCTACCGGCCTAGCTCGCGTGCCGGACCCAGACGTTCGGCTCGACGTGGGTGCCGACGCCGTTCTCGACCGCGAGCGTCGCCAGGGCGCCCGGGAACACGTACTCGCCGTCGGAAGGGAAGCGCATGCCCGTCCACGCCTCCCAGTCGGAGAGGGGCGCGGTCATGACCATCGACCGCGGCGCCGGCTCGAGGATCTCGCCGCCGACGCGCTCGTGGATGCGCAGCCAGGGATCGAAATGCGCGCCGTCGTCGCGGCGCCAGGTCGCGTACTCCTCGATCGGGATCAGGGGATACCGCTCCTTCCACGTGGGCCGAACGGGGGCGAGCACGTGCTCGAGGCCCGCGGCGCGCGCGGTGTCGCGGAACGCCTGGATCATCCGCGACGAGAGTTGCTGCCCCTGCCGGCCGGGAAGCACGCTGATCGCCAGCGCCATCAGCGCTCCGGGCTCGAGCCCCGACGTCATCCCCTGCACGAAGCCCTCGTCCCAGCCGGATGGCAGGCCGTCGACCGTGCCGTCCCACGGCACCGGGATCGCGTGCGCCTCGGCGACGAGCTCCTCGCCGTCGAGCAACGCGACCTGGAAGTCGGGGAAGTCGGAGTAGAGGCGGCCCCAGTAGAGGTTCCCCGGCGTGTTGTTGTGCATGTACTCCGGGAACGTCACCTGCGCCAGGCGCTCGAAGCGGATGTCGAGCAGGTCGGGTCGGTCGGCATAGCGGACGACATTCACGTG
>JANPKC010000322.1:0-8832 GCA_031425855.1 Actinomycetes bacterium
CACCTGCTCGGCGGGCTCGACCGCCCGACAGCCGGCTCGATCATGCTCGGCGGCAGGCGCGTCGAGGACCTCTCGGAGGCGGAATGGGCGGTGGCCCGCCGCCGCGAGATCGGCTTCGTCTTCCAGTTCTTCAACCTCGTCGGCAACCTCACGGTCGCCGAGAACGTCGAGCTGCCGGCCCTGCTCGTCGGCGAATCGCGTGACGATGCGCGGCGGCGGCGCGAGGAGCTGCTCGAGCGGCTCGGGGTCTCCGCGCGGGCAGACGCGCTTCCGTCTCAGCTCTCCGGAGGGCAGCAGCAGCGCGTGGCGCTGGCGCGCGCGCTCGTCAACCGGCCGACCGTCCTGCTCGCCGACGAGCCGACCGGCAATCTCGACTCGAAGAGCGCCGCCGAGGTGCTGGCCCTCCTGCGCGAAGTCCGCGTCGAGGGGCAGACGCTCGTCCTGGTGACGCATGACGCACGTGTCGCGGCCACCGCCGACCGCGTGGTCTCGCTCCGTGACGGCCTCGTCGTCGACGAAACGAGACTCGCCGACCGTGACGAGCGCTCGGACGTCCTCTCGAGACTCCTGCGACTGGAGGTGTGAAATGACCCCGATCCAGCTCAGGCTGGCGTTTGCAGGCCTGCGCCGGCGGCGCCTCCAGACGGCGCTGACGATCGTGGTCGTGGCGGCGTCGGCAGCGGCACTCACTGTCGCGCTGGGCGTGGGGCGCGTCACCGACGACCCGTGGGAGCGCACCTTCGAAGCGACGAACGGCCCGCACGTGCTCGCGTTGGCGTTGCGCTCGGAGAGCCGCCTGACTCGTCTCGAAGGCGAGCCCGGCGTCGTCGCCTCGACCGGGGTGCTGCCGCTCGTCTTCTCCGGCTTCCGGCACGACGGGAAGCGCTTCGGGATCCAGCTGATCGGCGTCCGTGACGAGCCGCCGCCGGTCGCGCGGCCGATCGTCGACGACGGCGGCTGGGTCGAGCCCGGCGGCGTCGTGCTCGAGCGCAGCTTCGCCCGCTTCCTCGGCCTCGAGGTCGGCGACCGGCTCGTGCTCGGGTCCGCGGGAGTGCCGGTGCGCATCGCGGGGATTGCGATCGTCTCGCAGAGCGAGCCCTATCCGCGTTCCCAACCGGGCCGCGCGTTCGCGCTCGAGGAGACGCTGGCGCTGGTGCGGCCGCAGCGGTCGCAATGGGCCTCGCTGCTCGGGCTCCGGCTCGCCGACCCGGACGCCGCGAACGCGTTCGCCGAGCGGGCGACGCGAGCGCTGCCGGGCGTCGAGGCCGACGATTGGACGGCCGACCGCGCCGACGTACGCGAGGAGGCGAAGACGGTGCGGATCATCCTCTCGATCTACAGCGCGCTCCTTCTTCTCTCCGGCGGCGCCGTACTCGCGACGCTGATCGGCGGCCGCGTCCTGGCGCAGCAGCGCGAGCTCGGGCTGCTGAAGGCGGCCGGCCTCACGCCCACGCAGGTGGCGCGGATCGTGCTCATCGAGCAGCTTGCGCTCGGACTCGCAGGCGTTGCCGCCGGCCTCATCGCCGGGACCCTGGCAACGCCGCTCTTCGTCGCTGAGAGCGCCTCGCTGTTGAACGCCTCGGAGGTGCCGGCCGTGACCGTCGCCTCGGTCGCGACCGTGCTGGCGATCGTGCTCGGCTGCGTCAGCCTGTTTGCTCTCGCACCGAGCCTGCGGGCGGGGCGCCGGACGACTGCGTCGCTGCTCGCCCAGATACCCCCCGGCTCGGGTAGGTCCCGCCTTGGCGGGCTCGCGGTGAAGCTCGGGCTACCGCTGCCCGTGGTGATCGGCGCGCGCGAGTCGTTCTCGCGACCCGGACGGGCGACGCTGACCGTGCTCAGCCTTGCTCTCACCGTCGCCGCGGTGGTAGCGACACTCGGTGCGGAGGCGTCCCTGAACGACTCGGTGATCCCGCGGCAAGACGTTTCCGCTCCGCTGGAGGCGTTTGGCCCAGACCCGGTGAACGACGACGAGGCCGAGGCTGCGAAGCTGCGGCCGATCGTCTACGGCCTCGACGGCGTCCTGCTGTTCGTCGGGCTCGCGAACCTGCTTGCGACGGTGTTGCTCGGGCTGCGAGAGCGGGTGCGCGACCTCGGCCTGCTGAAGTCGGTGGGGCTCACGCCGCGTCAGGTGGCCGGCACGTTCCTCGCCGCGCAAGGGCTGCTCGCCGCGGTCGCCGGCCTCGTGGGCGTCCCGCTCGGGCTCCTTCTCTTCCGCGCCGCGATCCAGGCCGACGGGTCGCAGGACGACTTCTCCTACCCGGCGTGGTGGTGGCTCGCGCCCGTCGCGCCGGCGGCCGTGCTGCTCGTACTCGCGCTGGCGGCGCCGCTCGCACGGCGGGCGGCGGGTATCCGCGTGGTGGACGCGCTGCGGTACGAATAGCGGATGGAGTGGAAGCCGGAGCGGCTCGAAGGGCGGATCGTGCGGCTGGAGCCGCTGGGCCCCGAGCACGAGGAGGGGCTCTGGGAGGCGTCGCGCGACCCGCGGACATGGCGGTGGCTGAGCGTCCTGCAGCCGCAGACGCGCGCGGAGCTGCGTGCCTACCTCGACGACGCGCTGGCGAACCAGGCGAACGGCGCGGAGCTGCCGTTCGTGACCGTACGCCGCGAGGACGATCGCGTCGTCGGCAGCACGCGCTATCTCGCACTGCGCCCCGAGCACCGCAGCCTCGAGATCGGCTGGACCTGGCTGACGCCCGAGGCCTGGGCGACCGGCATCAACGTCGAGGCCAAGCTGCTGATGCTCGAGCACGCGTTCGAACGGCTCGGCTGCCTTCGCGTCGAGCTGAAGACGGACGCGCGGAACGAGCGCTCGCGCGGCGCGATAGCGGCGCTCCCACTCAGTTCGAAGGCGTGCACCGGAAGGCCATGCTCGTCCGGGGCGGCCAGCGGCGCGACTCGGCCTGGTACAGCGTCATCGACGACGAGTGGCCGGAGGTGCGCGCGAACCTGCTACGCCGTCTCGGCCGCGGCTAGGAACTCGCTCACGACCCGGATCGCCTCGGGACGGTCCCGGAAGACGCCGTGCCCGGCCTCCGGATAGCGCTCGTAGCGCAGGAGCTGCGCGGGAAGCGCCTCGACGAGCTCGCCGATCCCGGCGATCGTCGTCGACGGGTCGTCCTCGCCCGCGAGCACGAGCACCGGGCACTGCACGCGGCCCGCCGGCTCCCGGACGTCGAAGTCGCGCGCGTCCGTCGCGTCCCAGTGGGCCGTCAGCGCGAGGTTCAGCTCGATCCGCGCGATCGTGTCCGGGGGTAGCGGGCTGCGGGTGTAGAGGGGCACGCAGATGCGCATGAACTCGGCGAAGTTGAGCTCGGTCGGGTCGGCGTAGTAGCGCGCCGCCACCTCGCCCGCCTCCGAGCCGCCGATCCGGTCGAACTCGGCCACCGAGCGCGAGTGGACGTACCGCGCGACGGTGCTGACGAGAACGAGGCGCTCGACGAGATCCGGCCGTTGAGCGGCCAACTGGACGGCGATGACACCGCCGATCCCGGTGCCGAGGAGCGCCGGCCGGCGGATCTCGAGCACGTCGCAGAACGCGATCACGTCGTCGACCCACGTCTCGATCGTCCAGTGCTCCGCGGAGCTCCAGTCGCTGCGGCCCGCGCCGCGCAGGTCGAGGTAGATCACCTGGGCGACCTCGGCGAGCACCGGGCCGACGTGCTCCTTGTAGAGCGAGTGGTCGATGCCCGGCCCGGTCGGGAGCAGGATCACGGTCGGCCGGTCGCGCATCCACGGCCCGTCCGGACGGGCCTTCGCGCCCTCGACGTCGAAGAAGAGCTCGATGCCGTTGACCGCGACCTTCACGCGTCCAGCTCCCGCGCCTGGATGTCGTCGAGGAAGAGCCGCATGTCCTCGTAGGCCTCGGGCGCGTCGCGAAAGACGGAGTGGCGGCCGCGGGCGTAGCTGCGAAAGCGCTTGTGCCCGGGCAGGAGGTCGAAGACCTCGCGGACCGACTCGAGCGGGGCCCACGCGTCGTCCTCGCCCGCGAGCACGAGCGCGGGCGCGCGAATCGCGGCGAGCCGGTCGCGCAGGTCGAGGTGCTTCGCCTCGCCGCGCATCCACTCCATCAGCACCTCCGGGTTCCAGTCGGCGCGGGCGATCACGTCGCTCGTCAGCGCATAGCTGGAGAGAAGCGGGAAGCAGACGCGCAGGAAGTCCGCGAACGCCTGCTCGTCCATCCCGTCGTAGAACCGCTCCGCGACCGCGCGCGCGTCCGGTCCGCCGAGTCGCTCGTACACGGCGACGGAGCGCTCGGGGAGGATGCGGGCGACGGGAGCCGCCAGGATGAGCGCGGCCGGATGCTCCGGATGGCGGGCCGCGTACTCGAGCGCGACCACCGAGCCGAAGCCGAGCCCGAGCACCGCGGGCCGATCGACTCCGATCGCGTCGCAGAGCTCCTTGACGTCGTCTGCCCACCGCTCGAGCGTGCGCTCCCCGGGCGTGCTGCGGTCGCTGCGGCCGCCGCCGCGAAGATCCGTGTAGACGACCTGCGTGCCGGCCGAGAGCCAGGGGCCGAGCTGCACCTTGAAGAGGCCGTGGTCGAACCCCGGCCCCGGATGGAGCAGGACGACCGTCTGGCGCTCGCGCATCCACGGCCCCTCGGCCACGAGCTTCGTGCCCTCGACGTCAAAGAACAGGCGCACGTCTCCGACCTGGATGCGCATGCGGCTACACTACTTTCCGCCCGGTATCCGGTACGGAACTGGAGCCACACACATGATCGAGAGAGCTCAGGTGATCGGCGCCGGACGCGTCGGCTCGGCGATGGCCGCGCGCCTGCGCGAGCGCGGGCTCGACCTCTCGAACGGCGAGCCGCAGCTCGTGCTCCTGTGCGTCCCCGACCGTGCGATTGCCGCGGTCGCCGCCGGGATCGCACCGGGCCCCTGGGTGGCGCACGTCAGCGGCGCCACACCGCTCGCCGCGCTCGACCCGCACGAGCGGCGCTTCGGGCTCCATCCCCTGCAGACGTTCACGCGCGGCCGCGGCCCCGAGCAGCTCGACGGCGCGTTCGCGGCGGTGACGGCGGAGAGCGACGAGGCCCGCGAGGCCGGAGCCTGGCTGGCGCGGACCCTCGGGCTCGAGCCGTTCCCCCTCGCCGACGGCAAGCGCGCCGCCTACCACGCAGGTGCGGCGATCGCCTCCAACTACCTCGTCACGCTGCGCCGTGCGGCGGGCTCGCTGCTCGAGGCCGCCGGAGCTCCGCCGGAGGCGCTCGACCCGCTGATGCGGCGCACGATCGAGAACGGCTTCGAGCTGACGGGCCCGATCTCCCGCGGCGACTGGGAGACCGTGGACGCCCACCTCGCGGCGATCCGCCGCGAGCGTCCCGAGCTCGAGCCGATGTACGTCGCCCTGGCCGAGACGACGAAGGCGTTGCTGTGAGAGTCGCGCGCCGGATCGCCGACCTCGGCAGGCTCGAAGGCGACGTCGGCCTCGTGCCGACGATGGGCGCGCTGCACGCCGGCCACGAGGCTCTGATCCGGGCGGCGCGCGCGGAGAACGACGTCGTCGTCGTCAGCGTCTTCGTCAATCCGGCCCAGTTCGACGAGGGGGCCGACCTCGCCGCCTACCCACGCGACGAGGAGCGGGACGTCGAGCTCGCCGCGGCTGCCGGCGCCGACGTCGTCTTCGCGCCCCAGGTCGAGGAGATCTACCCCGCCGGCTTCCAGACGTGGGTCGACGTCGAGGTGCTCTCACGCGGGCTCGAGGGCGCGCACCGGCCCGGGCACTTCCGCGGCGTCGCGACCGTCTGCCTCAAGCTCTTCAACATCGTTCGCCCCGCCCGCGCCTACTTCGGCCAGAAGGACGCGCAGCAGGTGGCGGTGATCAGGCGGCTCGTGCGAGACCTGAACGTCGGCGTCGAGATCCGGTCTGTGCCGACCGTCCGCGACGCCGACGGCCTGGCGCTCTCCTCGCGGAACGCGCGCCTCTCCCCGGCCGAGCGCGAGCTCGCGCTGGCGCTTCCCAGCGCGCTCGCGACCCGCGATCTCGCCGCCGCACGCTCCATGCTCGCGCAGCTCGACGTCGACTACGTCGAGGTCGCCGACTTCGACCCTCCCGTCCTCGCCGCCGCGGTCCGCGTCGGCTCCACCCGCCTGATCGACAACGTCGTCCTCGACCCGACAGACACAGTGGAGGAAGCGTCATGACCACACGACCACGTACGCCCGCCCCCGGCACACCCGCCCCCGGGAAGCTCGCGCTCCCCGAGCTCGCGGAGATGAAGGCCCGCCGGCAGCCGATCGCGATGGTGACCGCCTACGACGCGCCGTCCGGCAGGCTCGCCGACGCCGCCGGAGCCGACCTGATCCTCGTCGGCGACTCGGCCGCGATGACCGTGCTCGGACACGACTCGACGGTGCCGGCGACGATGGACGAGATGCTCGTCCTCACCCGCGCCGTCACGCGGGGCGCACGGCGGCCGCTCGTCGTCGCGGACATGCCGTTCGGCTCCTTTCAGGTCTCCGACGAGGAGGCGATGCACAACGCGATCCGCTTCGTCAAGGAGGCGGGCGCCGACGCCGTGAAGCTCGAGGGCGGCGGCCCGATGCTCCCGCGCGTGCGCGCGCTCGTCGGCGGCGGCATCCCCGTGATGGGCCACCTCGGCCTGACACCGCAGTCGGCGACGATGCTCGGGGGCTTCAAGGCGCAGGGACGGACGGCCGAGAAGGCGATCCGGCTGTACGAGGACGCGCTCGCGCTGGAAGCGGCGGGCTGCTTCGCAATCGTGCTGGAGGCGGTGCCCTCACCCGTGGCGGCGCGGATCACGGAGTCGCTGACCGTCCCGACGATCGGGATCGGTGCCGGCGCCGGCACCGACGGGCAGGTGCTCGTCTGGCACGACCTGCTCGGGCTCTACGAGGGTCACGCCCCGAGGTTCGTCAAGCAGTACGCCGATCTCGCCACGGAGATCACGCGGGCCGTCGGCACGTTCGTCGAGGAAGTCCGGGAACGCCGCTTCCCCGAGGAGCAGCACACGTATGCGATGCCCGAGGAGGAGCTGGCGCTCTTCGAGGAGGCGCTAGAAGAGGTAGCCGAACGCCGCTAGGAAGAGCGCGACCAGGGCGAGCGCACCGGCAGAGCGCTGCCAGCTCCAGCCGTGCACGGCGCGGACGCCGACGACGAGCAGCACCCCCGCCCACAGCGCGAAGCCGAGCGCGGCCGCGTAGAAGACGTCGCCCGCGGCGCCGGCGTCGGTGCCGCCGCGCCTGAAGAGGTCGGTGCCGAAGACCGCCAGTCCGAGCGGCCAGAGCACGAGCGCGGAAAGCGCGAGCGGCGCCACCGCGAACCCGAGCACGTGCCGCGAGCGGCGGAAGGTGCCTTCGCTGCCGAGGCCGCGCGCACCGAGGTGAAGAGCGCCGCCGACGATGAAGTAGCCGGCGAAGGCGACGAACCCGCCCGCGAGCACCGCCCAGACCGCGAGGGTCAGTGCATCGTAGAGCGGATCGTCGTAGAGGGTTCGCGCCGTGCTCGTGCCGAGCGCGACCGCGACGCCGGCGAGCAGGGTGAGCGCGAGCACGGGCTCCGCGCGGGCCTCGACGTCGTCCCGGTCCTCCGTTCGCAGGGCCGCGAAGACCGACGTCGGGGACAGCAGCACGGCGGGCACGCGCAGCCACCATTGGCGATCGGGGCTCACGCCTCCGAGGGTAGTTGCTAGCCGCGGGGCGAAGGCAGCTCGACCGGCTCGTTCGCGCTCGCGAGCCGGTAGCGGAGCTCGACCTCGATCTCCTTCTCGTCCGCCGAGATCGCGAAGGTGATGAACGCGGTGTCGAGCAGTTGCGTGCGCTCGTCGATAGTCAGCACGGCGTGGATGTCGCCGATGTCGATGCCGAGCTTCGAGAAGTCGAACGAGACACCTTCGGCCACCGGCCCGAGCTCGGCGAGCGCCTCGATCATCCCCTCGGTGTCGATCTCACCGGCGATCGTCGTCGCCTGCCTTCCCTGGATCAGCTGGTGCTCGGTGACGCGGACGTCCTTGACGTGGCGGGCGAGCTGCTGGAACGCGGCCGCGCTGAGCGTGGGGCTCGAGCCCAGCCCCGCCGGCATCGGCATCGACCGCCAGCGCCCACCGCTGTTCGTCCATGCACGGCCGCCGCGGACGAGCATCTGCATCGACATGTCCCCGCCGCCCGGGAGGCCGTTCGTCCGCATCGAGAACCACTCGCCGTCCTTCGATGTCGCGCCGTTGAACGCCATCCGGAACGTCATCCCCTCGGCGGAGATGCCGACGCTGCCGTCGAACGTCGAGGAGCGGAGCTTCGCCTGCGCTGCCTCCGCCTGCTGGAGCAGCGCCTGGGCGCGCATGCCCTCCTCCGTGCTGCAGCCGGCGAGCAGGAGCACAGCCGCCAGCGTGGTGAGGAGGCGCGCGAGCATGGTCGCCGCATCGGCACGCGGGGTCAGGGGGCGCATCCCTCACTTGGTAGGTTCGCACCGTGGACGCCGAGCTGACGCAGACGGTGCGGGCGGCGATGCCGTACGCGGAGACGCTGGGGCTCGAGCTGCTCGCCGCGTCGCCCGACGAGGTGCGCGGCCGGATCTCGTGGGAGGAGCGGCTGACGACGGCCGCGGGCCTGCTGCACGGCGGCGTCCTGATGGGGCTCGCGGATACGGTCGGCGCCTACTGCGCGTACCTCAACCTGCCCGAGGGGTCGAGCGCGACGGCCACGATCGAGTCGAAGACGAATTTCTTCGCCGCGGTGCGCTCGGGCGCGGTCGAGGCGCGGTCGCGGCCGCTGCATCGCGGCAGCCGGACGATCGTGATCGAGACCGATCTGTTCGACGAAGCGGGCAAGCACGTCGCCCGCGTCATGCAGACGCAGGCCGTGCTCTAGG
>JANPKC010000323.1:0-16056 GCA_031425855.1 Actinomycetes bacterium
CCTTGGGCGGCTTCAGCGGCACGACCGCCTCCTCGGCGACCTCCTCCGTCTTCAGCCGGTTCAGGACCTTGTTGACGATCAGGTTCGTCTGCAGCTTGCCGGCGCCGAGCGCGATGTAGAACTCCTCCGCCTTGCGGAAGCCGGTCTCGCGGATCACCTGCGCGAGCACGGCCGAGCCCTGCAGCTTCCGGTAGGGGAGGTTCTGGGCCTTGAGCGCGTTGTCGAGCAGCTCGCGGCCCTTCGCCTCGGTCTCGCCGCGCGTCTCGCGCTGGAACCACTGCCTGATCTTGTTGCGGGCGCGCGAGGAGGCGGCGAGGCTCATCCAGTCGCGCGACGGCCCCCGGCCCGACTTCGAGGTGAGGATCTCGACGAAGTCGCCGTTCTTGAGCCGGTAGTGGAGCGGGACGATGCGGCCGTTGATCTTGGCGCCGACGGTCTTGTGGCCGACGTCCGTGTGGACCGCGTAGGCGAAGTCGATCGGTGTCGCGCCCTGCGGCAGCGTCTTCACCTCGCCTTTCGGGGTGAAAACGTAGACCTCGTCGTCGAAGAGGTCGGTGCGGAAGGTCTTCATGAACTCGCGGGGGTCGGCCTCGTCCTGCTGCCAGTCCATCAGCGACTTCACCCAGGCGAGCCAGTCGTCGTCCTGCTTGCCCTTGCCGCGCTTGTAGAGCCAGTGGGCCGCGATCCCGTACTCGGCCTCCTCGTGCATCTGGCGCGTGCGCACCTGGATCTCGAGGGGTGTCCCCTCCGGCCCGATCACGGTCGTGTGCAGCGAGCGGTAGCGGTTGAACTTCGGCATCGCGATGAAGTCCTTGAACCGCCCAGGCATCGGCTTCCAGAGCGAGTGGATCAGCCCGAGGGCGCCGTAGCAGTCGCGCGTCCCCTCGTCGCCCGCGCGCTCGACGGTCACGCGCATCGCGGTCAGGTCGTAGATCTCGTTGAACTCGCGGCCCTTCTTGGCCATTTTGTCGTAGATCGAATAGAAGTGCTTCGCGCGGCCGGCGATCTCAGCGGGGATGTCGACCTTCGCCAGCTCGACGCCGAGAACCTCGCCCGCTTTCTCGACGGCCGCCTCGCGGTCGGCCCGCCGGTCGGCCACCATCGCCTTGATCTCGGCGTACTTGCGCGGGTGCAGGATCTCGAACGACCGATCCTCGAGCTCCCACTTGATCGCGTGGATGCCGAGCCGGTGCGCGAGCGGCGCGTAGACCTCGAGCGTCTCCTTCGCCTTGCGCACCTGGGCCTGCTTGCCCTGGTACTCGATCGTGCGCATGTTGTGGAGGCGGTCGGCGAGCTTGATCAGGATCACGCGGACGTCCTGAGCCATCGCGACGATCATCTTCCGGTAGTTCTCCGCGTCCGACTGCTCGCGGGTCTGGAAGGTCGTCCGCGTCAGCTTCGTGACGCCTTCGACGAGCTGCCCGATCTCGTCGCCGAACTCGGCGCGCAGCTCGTCGAGGTCGATCTCGGTGTCCTCGACGACGTCGTGGAGCAGCGCGGCGGCGAGCGACTGCTCGTCCAGGTGCAGCTCGGCGCAGATCTTCGCGACCGCCCACGGATGGTGAACGAACGGCTCGCCGGAGCTGCGTGTCTGCCCCGCGTGGGCGGCCGCCGCGAAGACGAACGCCCGCGCGAGGAGCTCCTTGTCGACGCCGGGGTTGTACGCCTCGGCGGCGGCGATCAGCTCATCGACGAGGTCCTGGTGGTGACGCTCGGCGTCGACGACAGCCATGAAATCAGTGTACTCCGAGCCCCCGAGGGCGAATCTCCCCCGCAGGAGTGGACGTTGGAACGGAGAACCCATGCGTCCCATGCCACTCTCACGCCGCCGTCAAGACCGCAAGGCACGCCAGCTCGCGCGGCTCCTGATCGCGCTGGACGGCGCTGCGGGCGAGCGCCGGAAGCCCATGGTGGAGCGTCGGCGCGTCTCGCTCAGCGCCGCCCGCTAGCTGCGTAGACTCGGGCTCTGGCCCGCCGCGGACTCCACCACGTCGACGTCGTCGTCTCCTCGCTCGCGCGCAGCCTGCCGCTCTATCGCGATTTGCTCGCTCCACTCGGCTACACGGAGCTCGACGAGGTCGTCGGCGAGCGAGGCGAGCCCGTCTGGTACCTCGACGGCGAGGGAGTCGGAGCCTCGCTGTCGCTGCGCGAGGCGCAGACGCCGCCGACGGGCGCGTACGACCGCTACGCCGTCGGCCTCCATCACCTGGCGTTCGAGGCCGAGTCGCGTGGGATCGTGGACGAGCGGCTCGCCTGGGCGCGCGCGCAGGGACTCGAGATCGAGAACGAGCCGCAGGAGTGGCCCTACGTCTCCGGCTACTACGCCGGGTTCTTCCACGACCCGGACGGGATCAAGCTCGAGGTCGTCTACGTGCCGTAGCTACGCGGCGCGCGGAAGCTCGACGGCGGCCCGGGCGAGCAGCGCTCGAAACGCCTCGGACTCGTAGAGCTGCCGTCGTGCCCCGTCGGCGAGCGCGAGCTCGGAGAAGATCTCGCGCGCGTCGCTCGTCCAGGCATCCTCGCCCGCCTTCCAGAGCGCACCGAGGCTCTCGCGTAGCTCCTCGTAGCCGGCCGGGGTGTCGAACAGGCGCCTGACGACGAGCTGCGGCGAGACGGTGCCGTTCCAGCGGTTCTCCTTCAGCCGGCACGCGATGTCGTGGCGTCCGGGCCGGTTGACGCGGTCGAGCTGCGGGCCGAGGCCGAACGCGATCGCCGTGCCGGCGTCGCGGCCGCTCTGGCGGATGCGGAAGCGGAGGTGCTTGCCCTCTCCGACGACGCCCGGCTGCACCGCCTCGCAGGCGGGGACGAGCAGCGTCACGTCGGGGTTGCCGAGACCGAAGGGCGCGAGGCGGTCGAGCTCCGAGGCCAGGCCGAGGGTCAACGCCGAGCCTGGGACGATCGCGTCGATCTTCGTCACCGGGGCGAGGTCGTCGTCACCGAGGACGGCGTCCGCGTGTGCCGCGAACGCGGCCGCGAACGCATCGAGCTCCGCCGGCTCGATCGAGAGCCCGGCAGCTGCGCGGTGGCCGCCGAAGCGCTTCAGGTGCTGCGAGCAGGCGCCGAGCGCGCCGTGCAGGTCGAACGCGGGCAGCGAGCGGCCCGAGCCCTTCCAGTTCCCGTCCGCGCCCGCGATCAGGACGACCGGCCGGTTGAAGCGCTCGACGAGGCGCGACGCGACGATCCCGATCACGCCCTCGTGCCAGTCCTCGCCCCAGATCACGTAGCCGCGGCGGCGGCGCTTCGGCTCTGGCCACGACTCGACCTCGGCGACGGCCGCGCGGAGGATCCTGTCCTCGACGGCCTGGCGGTCGCGGTTCAGCGTCTCGAGCTCGTCGGCGTGGCGCTTCGCCTCGGACTCGTCCGTGGTCAGCAGGAGCTCGAGGGCTGCGTCGGGGCGGCCGAGGCGGCCGGCGGCGTTGATGCGCGGCGCGAGCCGGAAGCCCACGGCCGCCGCGTCGACGGCTGCCGGGTCGACGGCGGCGTTCCGCATCAGCGCCTGCAGGCCCGGTCGCTGCGTCCGCGCGAGCGCTCGGAGCCCGGCGATCGCGAGCGAGCGGTTCTCGTCCAGCAGCGGCACGACGTCGGCGATCGTGGCCAGGGCGACGAGGTCGAGGTACGGCGCCACGTCGACGCCGAGCGCCTGCGCGAGCTTGCAGACGACGCCGGTGCCGCAGAGCTCTGGGAAGGGGTAGTCGGAGGGGCGGGTGGCGACGATCGGGCAGTCCGGCAGCGTCACTGTGCCGTCTGAACTGCTTGCGGGGCGGTGGTGGTCGGTCACGATCACCTCGAGCCCGCGCGCCTTCGCGGCTGCGACCTCCTCGACGGCCGTGATCCCGCAGTCGACGGTGAGCAGGAGCGCGCACCCTTCGTCGGCGAGCCGCGAGATCGTGTCGCCGGAGACGCCGTAGCCCTCCTCGAAGCGGCTCGGCAGGTGCCACTCGACGTCGGCGCCGAGATCTCGGAGGGTCAGGACGGCGAGCGCGGTGGCGCAGATGCCGTCGACGTCGTAGTCGCCGTGAACGCAGATGCGCCGCCCCGAGGCGATCGCCGCGCGGATCCGCTCGACCGCCACGGCCATGTCGCCGAGCAGGAACGGGTCGTGCGGCTCGATCTCGCCGCGGACGAAGCGGCGCGCCTCCTCGACGTCCGCGTACCCGCGGCGGACGAGGATCGATGCAGTGATCTCACCGAGCTGCAGCTCCTCGGCGAGCGCCTTCACCTCGGCGTACTCACAGGGATCGATCGTCCAGGAACCGTCGCGCATGGGGAATCGACGGTACGGGCGCGGTCGGACGACGCTCGTCGCCGGGGGCCGTTGCGGACACGTCGGGGCCAGGACCCAGCACGTCCGCCGCGGACATGTGGGGACCTGGCCCCGACACGTCCTGCGCGGACGTGGCGTGTCAGGTCGTGTTGCGGCCGCGCACCGAGTCGCGGACGATCTTCACCCAGAGCAGGATCACGCCGACGAAGGCGCCGAGCGCGAGCATGGCGATCGGGGTGTAGACGGCCATCTCCGAGAGCGAGTACTTCGTCACCCAGGTGCCGACGAGCCACACCGCCAGGACGACGAAGATCATCGGGATCACGAGCCGTCTGTCCACGGCACGAGGGTACCCTTCGACGGAGATGGGAGAGCCGAACTACGCGTCCGGAGACGAGTACGTCGTCGAGTTCCTCGGCTACCGCTTCGGCTTCAACGCCGACGATTTCGAGGAGCGCGTCACGGCCGCCGCCGTCCGGCTCGGCCTGATCGGCTCGAACGACCTCGACGACGACGAGACCGCCGACATCGTCGAGCTCGCCGCCGACGGGCGCATCGCCGACGCGCGCAGCCAGCTCGGCCGCTACCTCGTGCGCCACTGGGAGCGCGTCGGCCTGCTCGAGGGGGAGTCGCTCGTCTACTGGCTGCGCAAGCTCGTCTTCCGCGGCGCCTGGCTCGACCACCGGGTCAAGGAGGGCCTGCTCGAGGTCGCGTGGGACGAGGACAGCGGCGACTTCGGCTACGCGGAGCCCCGGGGTGGCCGCGCCTTGCTCGAGCTCGCACCGGTGCCGTCGTGGCACGAGCTCCAGTTCCGCCGTTGACTCGAGCCCTCTCGCTCTTGAGCTTCATCGGCGTCCTGCTCGCCGTCGACACACAGGTCGATGCCCGGGCGCAGCTCCTGCTCGGCCTCGCGGCGTGGATCGCGCTCGCGCTCGCGCTGCGCGGAGTGCCGCCGCTGCTCCGTGCGCAGGCCCTCGTCGTCGTCGTCGTCGCGACCTGCGCCGAGATCGTCGGCTCGATCATCTGGGGCGTCTACACCTACCGGCTCGAGAACCTGCCCTCGTTCGTGCCGCCCTGCCACGGGCTCGTCTACCTCGCCGGCGCGTCGCTCGCCGCCGCGGCAAGTAACAGACTGTTACAAGGCTGGCTCGTCCGCTTCGCCCTCGTCGCCGTGCTCGCCTGGGGGATCGCGGGCGTGACCGTCCTGCCGCGCACCGACGTCGGCGGCGCGATCGGCGCGGCGCTTCTCGCCGTCTACCTCGTTCGCGGCCGCGCGCCCGAGATCTACGCCGGTGTCTTCCTCGTCGTCGCCTGGCTCGAGCTGTACGGAACCGCGATCGGCACCTGGGAGTGGGCCGTCACCATCCCCGGGACGGGCGTGCCCCAGGGCAACCCGCCGAGCGGCGTCGCCTCCGGCTACGTCTGGTTCGACATCGTCGCGCTCGCGGCTGCGCCGAGGCTCACTCGCTGGGCAGCGAGAATCCGATCGGGCTCTCGGCCTCTGCCCGACTCAGCGTGAGCTGACGGATCGCGCCGACCGGGACGATCAGCTCCTGCGGCTCACCCTCCTCCCCGTGCGGGATCAGGGTGAGGAAGCCGTAGCCGGGCTCCGGCGAGAGCGATGCCAGCCGCAACAGCGCACCGTCCGCGAGCTCGACCTCGACCATCGCCTGGTCGAGCCCGTGCTCCTCGGCGAACGCGCCGATCCGCCGGTGGATCCGGGCGACGAGATCCTCGAGCGGTCCGGCCATGCCGGGCGTCCACAGGTCGGGCACGACCCGAACCTTAGAGGCCGAGCTCGGACGGGAGCGGCCGCGAGTGCAGGACGACGAGTGTCGTCGTCGGCCGAGTGAGCGCCACGTAGAGCTCCCTCAGCCCCCGTTCGTGGGCGGCCACGAGCGCGGGCTCGACGACGATCACGTGGTCGAACTCGAGCCCTTTCGCCTCGCGCGGGGTGAGCAGCGGGATGCTGTCGAACGCGCTCTCGTGCGCGAGCGCCGGCTCGACGAGCTCGTCTGGGACGATCAGCGCGACGAGGCCGTCCCCGGCCGCGAGCCGACCCGCCTCGCGGTACGCCTCGGCCAGCAGCGAGCCTTCGTCGACCTGCCGGATCAGCGGCGTCGCCCCGCCCGCGCGATACGCCAGCGGACGCTCGATCCCCGGCGCGATCGTGTCGAGCAGCGGCAGCGCCAGCTCCATGATCTCCCGCGGCACGCGGTAGGCGTGACGCAGCTCCTCGACCTCGGCGTCACCGCCGCGCGGCAGGTGCGGGAGCACGTCGTCCCAGCCCGCGTACGTCACCGGTCCGGTGCCCTGCGCGACGTCGCCGAGGATCGTCAGCGCGCCGTCGCGCGCCCGCCGCGCGATCATCCGCAGCTGCATCGGCGAGAGATCCTGCGCCTCGTCGACGATCACGTGGTCGTAGGTTCGCGCGCGGTCGCCGACGAGAGCGTGCGCCTCGTCGAGCAGCGGCACGTCCCATTCGCTCCAGCCCGTCCCGCGGCGGCGGAGCAGGCGCTGCTCCCCGTCGTCGAGGATGCCGTCGGCGGCCTCGGCGAGGAACGCCGGCGTCGTGAAGAGCGAGCGAACGAGCCTCTCGGGCGTCACGGCCGGCCAGGCGCGCTCGAGGACGCGGTTGAGGTAGCCGTTCGTCTTCAGCGCCTTCTCGACCTCCTCGCCGTCGCGCACCGCGCCGCCCTGGAGGATCCGCCCGTACTCGCCGTAGAAGCTGCGCACGATCCCCATCCGGAAGCGCTCGCGTGCCGCCGCGGTCGTGCCGTGCTCCCCGCGGATCTCCTCCAGCAGCCGCTCCTGCTCGCGGACGCGGACGCGGACGTACTCGCCCTCCAGCTTCAGGATCAGCTCCTCCGGCTCGGCGGCGAGCCGGAGCTCGGCTGCGCGGGCGATCACCTCGGCGAGGCGCGTGTCCGCCTTCAGCCGGGCTACCGCAGGCGGGTCGCGCAGCACCGGCTCGATCCCGGCGACGAGCTCCGACACGGCGAGCTGCTCGACGCTGCCCTCGCCGAGCGCCGGCAGGACGTGGGAGACGTACTCCATGAAGGTCCGGTTCGGCCCGACGACGAGGACCCGGCTGCGCGCGTTCTTCTCTCGTTCCGTGTAGATCAGCCACGACGCCCGGTGGAGGCCGACGGCCGTCTTTCCCGTCCCGGGGCCGCCCTGGATCACGAGCGGCCGTCCCGGCTCGTGGGTGATCAGCCGGTACTGGTCGGCCTGGATCGTCGCGACGATGTCGCGCATGTGCGTGTCGCGGCTCCGCTCGAGCTCCTCGAGCAGGAAGTCGCCGACCCCGGCGCCGTCGAGCGTGGAGCCGTCGAGCGCCTCGTCGGCGATGTCGACCAGCGTCCTCCCCTTCGCGCGGAAGCGGCGGCGGAGGGTGACGCGCTGGGGGTCCTGCGGCGTCGCGGTGTAGAAGGGCCGCGCCGCCGGCGCCTGCCAGTTGACGACGACCTGCTCGCCCTCGTCGTCGTGCACCCATCGCCGGCCGACGTAGAGCGCCCGCTCGACCGCCTCGAAGTCCAGCCGCCCGAACATGAGGCCGCGCTCGGCGTCCTCGAAGGTCGCGAGCCGCTTCGCCGCCCACGCGTCGAGCGCCGCCTGCGCGACCTCCCCGTCAGCCGCGTCGCCCGCCCGCGCGACGACGTCCCGCATCCGTTCGAGGAACGCGTACGCCCGATCGACGTAGGCCTGCTCCGCCTTCAGCTCCGGGTGGCTCATCGCCCGTCAAGCCTAGACTCGGCAGCGTGAGAATCCTCGTCGCCGCGCTGGTGCTCCTCTCGCCCCCGGCCCCCACGACGCCGCTACCCGAACGACCGGCCGCAGTCGCGCAGACGCTCGCGAGCACGACCGCCGACCTGCACCGCGCCATCGACACCTGGCAGTCGGGCTCGCGTGCCCGTGGCGCGACGCCGAAGGAGGTGACGCTGTGGGCGCTCCACCAGCAGCGGCTCTTCCTCGCGCTCACCTACGACGCGGAGCTCGGTCGGCGGGCACGGCCGTTCCTCGGCGTCGAGGCGCGCGCGACTCTCGACGCCCGCCGCCGACTCGTCCAGCTGACGCCGCCGACAACGCTCCCGCTCTCGGCGTTCCGCACCGGACCGGTGCTGCCGGCACGGACGCTGCTGCGCTACTACCGCGAGGCCGAGCGGCGCTTCGGCGTCGAATGGGAAGTGCTGGCGGCGGTCAACTTTGTCGAGACCGGCTTCAACCGTCTCCGCTCGCGTAGCTCAGCGGGCGCGCAGGGGCCGATGCAGTTCATGCCGGCGACGTGGCGCGCGTACGGGCTCGGCGGCGACGTCCACGATCCCCACGATGCGATCCTCGGCGCCGCCAACTACCTGCGCGCATCCGGGGCGGCCCGCGATCTCCGCCGGGCACTCTGGCACTACAACCACTCCGAGCGCTATGTCGACGCCGTCGCCGCGTTCGCGGCGCAGATGCGCCGGGATCCGACGATCTACTTCGCCTACCACGCGTGGCAGGTCTACGTGAAGACGCCTTCCGGTCCGAGGCGGCTCACGGGCCCCTAGAAGAGCGCGGACGACTCGGGCGCGGGCGGCGCGTGAATGTGGGCTCGGCCGAGCTTGGTGATGACCCGGCCGCGCGGGGTGCGCTGGAGAAAGCCGAGCTGGAGCAGGTACGGCTCGTAGACGTCCTCGATCGTGTCCGTCTCCTCGCCGAGGGTGACGGCGAGCGTCGAGAGGCCGACCGGCCCGCCCTCGAACTTGAACGCGATCGCGTGCAGGAGCTCGCGGTCGGTGCCCTCGAGCCCTTCCTCGTCGATCTCCATCAGGTCGAGCGCCTCGCGGGCGACGGCGTTCGTGACCGCCCCCTGATGGCGCACCTCGGCGACGTCGCGGACGCGGCGGAGGATCCGGTTGGCGATCCGCGGGGTGCCGCGCGAGCGGCTCGCGATCTCGGCGCAGGCCTCCTCGTCGATCGCGACGCCGAGGATCCCGGCCGAGCGGCGCACGATCGCGCTCAGCTGATCCGTGTCGTAGTAGCCGAGCCGGAAGGTCATCCCGAAGCGGTCGCGGAGCGGCGTGGTCAAGAGGCCGGTCCGGGTCGTCGCGCCGACGAGCGTGAACTGCGGCAGGTCGAGCGTCAGCGTCCGCGCCGCGGGGCCCTGGCCGACGATGATGTCGAGCCGGAAGTCCTCGAGCGCCGGGTAGAGGATCTCCTCGATCGAGCGGTTGATCCGGTGAATCTCGTCGACGAAGAGGACGTCCTTCTGCTCGAGGCCGGTGAGGATCGCGGCCATGTCGCCCTTCTTCTCGAGCGCGGGGCCGGCGACCGTGCGGATGCCGACGCCGAGCTCCTCGCGGATGATCTGCGCGAGCGTCGTCTTGCCGAGCCCGGGCGGGCCGACGAGCAGGACGTGGTCGAGAGCCTCTCCGCGCGCCTTCGCGGCGGCGAGGGCGATCGCGAGCTGCTCCTTGACGCCCTCCTGGCCGACGAACTCGTCGAGGCGTTGCGGGCGGAGCGAGCGCTCGAGCTCCTCCTCCTCCGGGCCGAGAACCTCGGCGGCGACCGTACTCATGCGGCCTGCCTCAGCGCCAGCCGGACGCGCTCCTCGGCCGGGAGGTCGGGATCGACCGAGGCGAGCGCCTGCTCGGCCTCGAGCACGGAGTAGCCGAGCTCGACGAGCGCGTCGCGCGCCGTGACGTGCACCGACGTGCCGGCGGCGCTCGAGATCGGCACCGGATCCTCGACTCCGAGCTTCTCCTTCAGCTCCAGCACGATCCGCTCGGCCGTCTTCTTGCCGACCCCGGGGACGGCCTGGAAGCGCGCCGCGTCCTGGAGCACGATCGCCCGGCGCAGCTCGCCCGCCGGCGCCCCGGAGACGATCGCGAGCGCGACCTTCGGCCCGATGCCCGCCACCGTCAGCAGGTGCAGGAAGAGCTGCCGCTCGGCCGGGTCGGCGAAGCCGTAGAGCTGGAGTGCGTCCTCGCGGACGTGGAGGTAGGTCTCGACGACCGCCTCGGCAGAGCCCTCCGCCAGCCGGACCGCCCCGGGGGTGGCCGCGAGCAGGTAGCCGACGCCGTTGACGTCGAGCACGAACCCGTCCGGGGTGCGTCCGGCGAGCTGGCCGCGCAGCCGCGAGATCATGCGGAGATCCGCAGCAACGGCGGCGCGAGCGCGTGGCAGATCGCGACCGCGAGCGCGTCGGCTGCATGGCTTGGCGTGGGGTTCGACTCCATCGCGAGGATTGCCCGCACCATCCGCTGCACCTGCGCCTTCTCGGCGCGGCCGTAGCCGCACACCGCCTGCTTCACCCGGGCGGGTGGATACTCAACGCACTCGACGCCGAGTACCGCGGCGGCGACGAGCACCGCCCCGCGCGCCTGACCGACGGAGAGCGCGGTGCGGGCATCTGCTCCGACGAACGACTCTTCCACCGCGACGGCGCAGGGCTCGTGCTCCGCAATGAGCGCCTGCACGCGCTCGAAGATCGTCTTGAGGCGCAGCTCCGGGCGCTCCCGCGCGGGCGTTTGCCACCACCCGTGGTCGAGTGCCCTGATACGGCCTCCGCTTTCTTGGACGATCCCGTACCCGCAAGCAGCCGTCCCCGGATCGATGCCCAGAACCTTCACGAGGAGAGGTTAGGCAGCCGGTCGGACGTTCCTGCCCCGGGTTTTAGCCTGTGCGATCGGGGAACCGCGCGGTCATGAAGATCCGCAAGCTGATCGAGCGCAGGATCCGCCACGCCGCATCCGGGATCACCGTCGAGTCCGACGTGAACGCGGTCGTCGCGGCGAACGTCGGCGAGCGGAGCACCGAGGGCCCCATGCAGCTGGCGGGCGAGGGAGACCTGCCGCTTGCCGATGTCGAGTACCGCAGTTCGCGAACGGCGCCGAGGAGACCGTCCGCCTCGTCCTCACCGCCGACGGCGGCTGGGTCGAGCGCGCCGGCGAGCGCACCGACCTGACCCGGGGGCAACTCGACGAGCTGCGCGCGTCCGGCTCGCTGCTCGGCCAGGACGGCCTGGAGACGCTGAACTTCGAGCAGTGGATCGTCGACCCGAAGCTGTCGGACGGCCCGGACGGGACGGAGAAGGTGACGGCCGACCTGGACGTGCTCGCGGCGATGACCGGGCTCGCCTCGCTCTCCGGCCTGCTCGACGGGACGAGGACGCTGAGCGCCGCCGACCGCAAGCGCGTCGCCGAGCGGATCGACGACTCGAGCTTCGAGCTGCTGACGGGCGACGAGGACCGGCTGCTGCGCAAGCTCGCGCTCGGATTCAGGTTCGACGAGGACGTCCCGGAGGACCTGCGCGCCGCGCTCGGCGAGGACGCCGTCGGTGCCGACTTCTCCTTCGACCTCGAGCTGGACGAGGTCAACGAGCCCGTCCAGATCGGCTAGCCCGCCACCGCCTCGAGCACCTGCTCGGGGATGTCGAAGTTGGCCGAGACCTCCTGGACGTCGTCGTTGTCCTCGAGCGCCTCGATCAGCCGGATCAGCTTCTTCGCCGACGCCTCCTCCGCGACCGCGACGGTGGTCTTCGGGATCATCGTCAGCTCCGAGGACTGCACCTCGATCCCGGCCGCCTCGATCGCCTCCCGCACCGCCGTGAGGGATTCGGGCGCCGACAAGACCTGGAAGACGTCGCCGTCGCGCTCGACGTCGTCCGCCCCGCCCTCCGCGGCCGCCAGCGTCAGCTCGTCCTCGTCCGCCCCGTCCGCCTCGACGAGGACGACGCCGCGCCGCTCGAAGAGCCACGCCACCGCGCCCGTCGTCCCCAGGTTGCCGCCGTGCTTGGAGAACGTGTGGCGGACGTCGGAGGCGGTGCGGTTGCGGTTGTCGGTCAGAGCCTCGACGAGCACCGCGACGCCGTCCGGGCCGTAGCCCTCGTAGACGATCGTCTCGTACGCGGCCGCGTCGGCATCCGTGCCCGCGCCGCGCGCGATCGCGCGCTCGATCGTGTCCTTGGGCATCGAGTACGACTTCGCCTTCTCGATCGCGTTCTGCAGCGAGAGGTTGCCGGTGGGATCGGGGCCGCCCTCTTTCGCCGCGACGATGATCGCCTTCGAAAGCTTGGTGAACAGCTTGCCCCGCTTCGCGTCGGCGGCACCCTTCTTGTGCTTGATCGTCGACCACTTGCTATGCCCTGACACCCTGCTCCTCTCGTACGAGTTCCAGAAAACGCTCGTGGACGCGCGCGTCGCCCGTCAGCTCGGGATGGAAGGACGCGACGAGGAAGCGGCCCTGGCGCAGCAGCACCGGGACGCCGTCGTGCTCGGCGACCACCTTCACGTTCGCGCCGTGGTCGCGCACGCGCGGTGCGCGGATGAAGACCCCGCGGAGCGGCTCTTCGCCGTCGCCGAGGTCGAGGTCGGCCTCGAAGCTCGCGGCCTGGCGGCCGTAGCCGTTCCGCTCGACGTCGACGTCGACGAGGCCGAGGTGGGCCCGGTCGAGCAGGATCATCCCCGCGCAGGTGCCGAAGATCGGGGCCACGAAGCGGCGGATCGCCTCCTCGAGGCCGTAGAGGCGCATCAGGCGCCCGATCGCAGTCGACTCGCCGCCCGGGATCACGAGCCCGTCGAGCCCGTCGAGCTGCTCCGGCAGCCGCACCTCGACGACGTCCGCGCCGAGCTCACGGAGCATCGCCGCGTGCTCGCGGAAGTTGCCCTGGACGGCGAGCACACCGATCTTCATTCCATGAATTGTAGGTGGCGCGACCGGCTCAGCGCCGGGGGCGGACGGCGTGCAGGTACGGCAGGAAGCGGATGCGGATCGGCTGCGCCAGGATCTTCAGCGTGCGTGCGAGCGGATCGTCGATGGGCACCCGCGAGAAGAGGACGACGGCGAAGAGCGCACCTGACGCGAAGACGCCGCCGAAGCCGACCGCCGACTCGATCTGGTACCCGGCGACGAACTCCTGCGCCGGCAGGAAGGGGCTGCCGGCTGCCTCACGGACGTGAAACACGTCGTTGAGGCGCTGCGAGAGCGCGACGGCGTCACGGCCCGACGGGGGTGCGACGACGACCCCCAGGTCGAGGCCGAGCTGGCGGATCAGCTGCGCGACCATCGGCAGGCGCTCGACGAACTCCTCGCTCGGCAGCGGAATCGAGCGGTGACCGGCCGAGCGGGAGCGGTCGTTCCACGCGGGTTCGTCGCCTGCGGTGCCGAGCAGGGTCAGGCAGCGCATGTCGTCCGTGGGCGCCTCTCCCTCGCCGAGCAATCTCCGGGCGAAGTCGCGAAGCTCCGGCTCGAGCTCCTCGTAGCGTTGGGTCTTGTACAGGCGGACGAGCGGGCAGGCGGGCCGGCCCTCACGATCCACGAGCGCGCCGTAGAGGTACTCGCAGAGTCCCTGGGCCTCGTTCGCGATCGAGTCGCTGCCCGGAAGCGTCCGAATCTCCTCGCTGCACGATCGCAGCGCGTCGACACCGAACTGCTCGAGCGGGAACGGCACCGGCCGAATGTAGATGATCCGCGACGATGCCCTCGTTTGCCGCAGTCGGCGACGTGATGCTGGACCTCGAGCTCGACCGGGGCGCCGGCCGCCACGACGCCCGGATCCGGGTTCGTCCGGGCGGGAGCGCCGCGAACGCGTGCGTCTGGGCCGCCGCGGCCGGAGCTTCCTCACGGTGCATCGCCTGCGTCGGCGACGACATGGCCGCGCTCGCGCTGACGCAGGCGCTCGACCGGCACGGCGTCGACGCCCGGCTGGCGGTCGATCCCCGCCACGCGACCGGCGTCGTGGCGCTCGTGGACGGAGAGCTCGCGGTCGAGCGCGGCGCGAGCGCCGAGCTCCCCGTCGCCCACCTCGATGGGCTGCTCGAGGCCGACGCCGTCCTCGTCTCCGGGTACCTCCTGTTCCACGACGACACGGCCGCGGTCGGAGCTGCGGCGCTCGCTCAGGCCCGCGCTTCCTGGCTCGCCGTCGACGGCGGCTCGCCCGGCCTGCTGGCTGCCGGTCTCGATCGCGCAGCCGGGGCCGCCGCGCTCTTCCTCGGGGAAGCCGCGGCGCGGGCCACCGGCGCAGGCTCACCCGAGCAGACGGTTTTGGCTCTCGGCACGCGGTTTCGGCTCGTCTGCGTCACGCTCGGCGAGGCCGGCGTCGTCGCCTCACTGGACGGCCGTACCGCTCACGCGGAGCCGCCCGTCGTCCACCCCGGGCGGGCTTCGGGCGCGGGCGACGCATTTGCAGCCGGCGTGCTCGTCGCCCTCGCCGACGGAGCCGGTCTGACCGAGGCGTTGACCTCCGGCTGCGCGCTCGGCGCCGCCGCCGCCGCGGCTCCCGACGGCTGGCCGTCTCCGCGCTGACCCTCGGCGAGCCTGGCTGCTACCAGCCGCGGGTCTCGAGCAGCTCGCTCGGCTCGAGCGACGCGGTCGAGATGCCGACCATCGGCTCGCCCAGCCCGGCGCTGACGCGCGCGAGGATCTCGGCGTCGCGGAAGTGCGTCGTCGCCTCGACGATCGCCTTCGCGCGCAGCGCCGGGTCGCCCGACTTGAAGATGCCCGAGCCGACGAAGACGCCGTCGGCGCCGAGCTGCATGCAGAGCGCGGCGTCGGCCGGGGTGGCGATCCCGCCGGCGGTGAAGGTCACGACCGGAAGCTTCCCGTTCTGCGCCACCCACTTGACCAGCTCGTACGGCGCCCGCAGCTCCTTCGCCTCCGCGTACAGCTCCTCGTCGCGCAGCGATCCGAGCCGGCGGATGCCGCCGAAGACGGCGCGCATGTGCGTGACGGCGTTGACGACGTCGCCCGTGCCGGCCTCGCCCTTCGTGCGGATCATCGCCGCGCCCTCTGCGATCCGGCGCAGCGCCTCGCCGAGGTTGGTCGCGCCGCAGACGAACGGGATCTCGAACGCCCACTTGTCGACGTGGTGCGCGACATCGGCCGGAGTCAGCACCTCGGACTCGTCGATGTAGTCGATCTCGAGCGCCTGCAGGATCTGCGCCTCGACGAAGTGGCCGATGCGGCATTTCGCCATCACCGGGATCGTGACGGCCTCCTGGATCTCCGTGATCATTGCCGGATCGGACATGCGGGCGACGCCGCCGTCGCGCCGGATGTCGGCGGGAACGCGCTCGAGCGCCATCACCGCGACGGCTCCCGCGTCCTCCGCGATCTTCGCCTGCTCGGCGTCGACGACGTCCATGATCACGCCGCCCTTGAGCATCTCGGCAAGGCCGCTCTTGACCCGCATCGTCGCGGTCACGTGGCTCGGCTCGGTCATCGCAAGGAGTGTAGCCACCCTCGCATCGCGCGCCCGAATGTGCGATAGCTATGCATACCGAACGCGACTCCTCTCCCCCTCCAGACGGAGCGGCCGTTTCGACGGCTTCGCCGTCTGGCCCAGAAAGGAGCGTTCGGGAGAGGGGTCGGCGCTCAGCGCCGGCCCCTCGCCATCCTTGTCTGTGACTCGACGGGCGGAGCCGGGAGCGAAGCGACCCTTTCGGGGTCTCAGCGCGCGCCCGGGCTCTGCCCGGAGGCTTGCGCAGCAAGCTCAGGCTTGCCGAGCTGCTTCGACCACCACTCGGTCTCACGCTGATCCATTTGATCCTGCAGCTGGCCGACGTACTGGGCGAGGTCGCTCTCCTTCTTGCCGAGCCGCAGCTCCAGCTCGCCCACGGTCTGTTCGCGATGCTCGAGCTTGGTCTCGCGCATTTCGGCGTCGGCTTCGAGCCGCGCCCACCGTCCCTCGATCTCAGCCTCCCGATCGTCAAGCTCGCGCTGCCGGTCGGAGATCGACTCTTCGGTCTGTCCCAGCCGCTTCTCACGCCGCTCGACACGTGCTCGCTGCGACTCGAACAGCGTCTCGGAGCTCG
>JANPKC010000324.1:0-13389 GCA_031425855.1 Actinomycetes bacterium
CGACGACCGCGACGAGCGTGCCGAGGTGGAGCGACACGTCGAACGTCTGGTTGAAGGCGTCGTGCTCCTTCAGGTACTCCCAGTCCGCGGCCCACGGGACGAGGATCAGGTGGCCCGAGGACGACACCGGCAGCAGCTCCGTCGCTCCCTGGACGAGACCCAGGATCAACGCCTGCCAGTTCGGGAGCGCGTTCGGGTCGTCGCCGAGCCCGAGCAGCGTCAGGACGACCGCGGCCCCCAAGGCCGTGCCCGCGACGATCCAGACTCCAGCACGGCCCACGGCGGCATCCTACGGTCCAGGGCGCGCTCCGGCGCTCGTACGGAAGTTCTCGCAATTTGCAGCAAACACCCCGGCTGCGGCCTTGCTCCGCCCAACCGCCCCGGCTAGGTTTGCTCTTGCAGGGAGCACGGAGCGCGAGTAGGTCGAAGCCGAGCTCGAGGGCCGTACGCGGAAGCGGAAAGTCAGCGGGCACGGTGGACGAAAGCGCCACCGGCTCCCTGAATTTTTTTTGGGCGCGATCAGAAACGGGATCCGCGGGAGCGGATCCCGTTTCGCGCCAAGACCCCTGAAGGGTCGGCCCGCCTCCCGAAAGCATCACCCACGTTGGCGCCGAAGGGTCGGTTACGATCCGGCTCATGCATCTGCGCATGCCGTCGATCGACCAGGGCGTCCAGGCCGGCGCCTGGGCCGTCTTCTTCTTCCTCGTCCTCTGGATCGGGATGGGAGCGCTCGGCGTCTCCGGTGCGACGTCTTTCATCCTGGCGCTCGTCTCCGCCGGCGCGATCTTCCTCTTCGTCCGCACGCGCGGCGAAGACCGTCCCGGCGAGCGCGTCTAGCGCGCGGGAGACAGCGCCCGCACGAGCTTGCGGGCGAGGTCGCGGCCGAGCAGGGCCTCGAGTCGCGCAGCCGCCGTCGGACGCCGGCCGTCGTGACTGTCGAGCACGAAGCAGTGCTCGAGCAGGAGCTCCGAAGCAGCGGGCTTCGGGTGGCTGACGGCGGCGGCGTCCATCACGACTCCTATCGACCGGAGCCGGGCGGCTGCAAAATCCCTTGTCTCAGGGAATAATTCTCAGTCTTCCTGACGTTCCCGGGTCGTGGTCACTGCGGGCCGGTCGGAATAGCCGTCACCGTCGACGTCGTCCGTCCTGTCGTGTGCCGGGGCCGCGTCGACGCCACGATCGGCCGTCAGCGGCGCATCGGCGTCCCGTGTGCGCTCGTGATGGACATGCTCCTCCTCCACGACTTCGCGGCGCGGGCCTGCGGTGTCGAACGAGAGCCCGAAGGTGAGACCGACGCCGAACGCGATCGCGGGCAGGATGTTCCCGAGATCCGCCACGAGGCCGAAGATGCCGAGGTCGCGCGACCAGTTCGAGGTGTTCATCCAGTCGGCGGGCTGTCGTGCCAGCAGCACCCAGCCGCCCGCGACGAGCGCGGGCAGGAACCCGAGCAGGAACACTCCGACGGAGAAGCGCGGCCATCCCCACTTCGTCCAGCCGCCGAGGATCTGCGACAGGGCCATCGTCAGGCCCGCCGCGGCGATCAGCCCGTAGGTCGCCCAGTACTCCGTCGAGGTCTCGGTGCCGATCTGGGTCGCGAACCAGAGCAGGATGCCCGCGACGGCCGCCCCAGCGAGCGTCGAGATTCCGCGTGTCAGTCCGATCATCACTGCCTCCGTTCCAGGGTGGTTCACCGGGTTTTCCCGGCTGCTAGTGCAACGAACGAAGGGCTAATTCAGGTGCAGGCGATGCTCGTCGAAGCGGGAGGAGTCGAGCTCCGAGCGAAACGCCTCCACCGACCGGAGCGCGTCCTCGGCGAAGACGTGGTCGACCACGCCGATCCTGCCGTCGTTCGCGAAGGGGAGGTCGACATGGGCCTGCGAGACGAGGTTGACGGACAGGGCGTCGCACACCGGGCAGCGGACGGCGAGGCCGATCCAGCGCTCGCCGGGGGCGACGGCGACGAACGAGGACGGGAAGACCGGCCGCGGGCGTCCTTCCGGGTAGCAGTAGAAGCTCCACGGCCACTCCCCCGCCTTCAGGTGCGCCGCCGCGGTCTCCCGCAGCTCGGAGGCGCTGTCGAGCGTCCGCGACGTCATCAGGTCGACGAACGCCCCGGCCCGGCCGCCGAGGGGCGCCCAGTCGAGATCCTCGTGCGAGACGAGCCCCGGGTGCTCGTCGCCGCAGCTGCAGTCGAAGCGCACTTCGTACACGGCCGGGCTCGTCGCGCCCGGCAGGCGCTCGAGCAGGCGGAACGACGAGAGCGCCACGTGGGCCTGCTCCCGCCGGGGACACGCGAACGTGTACCGAGCTGTGAGCGCGTCGTACATGGTGGGAATGCTCATCGACCGGCCGGACGGCCTGCCCCACACCCGTCAGGGTGACGTCAGTACTGGATCAGCGACTCGACGTCGTAGCCGGCCAGCTTGTCGCGTCCGTTCAGGAACGCGAGCTCGACCACGAAGAGCAGGCCGACGACCTCGCCGCCGAGCTGCTCGACGAGCTCCGTCTTCGCGCGCGCGGTGCCGCCGGTCGCGAGGACGTCGTCGTGGACGATCACGCGTGCGCCCTTGCCGATCGCGTCGGCGTGCACCTGCAGCCTGTCGGTGCCGTACTCGAGCTCGTACGTCGCCTCGACGGTCTCCCAGGGCAGCTTGCCCGGCTTCCGTGCGGGCACGAACCCGCAGCCGAGCCGGTCGGCGAGCGCGCCGCCGAAGATGAAGCCCCGCGCCTCCGCACCGAGGATGATGTCCGGCTGCCGCGGCCGCGCCAGCTCCGCGAGCCGGTCGATCGTCTCGCGGAAGTACGTCGCATCCGCGACGAGCGGCATCAGGTCCTTGAAGACGATCCCGGGCTTCGGGAAGTCCGGCACGTCACGGACACGGTCGCGCAGGTCGAGTGCGGCCCCGGAAGTCACCGCGGGAGCCTACCGATCCGCGAGGTTGCGGAGCTCGCGCCAGAAGAGCAGCTGCGAGAGCTCCTGTGACGCCTCTGCCAGCGCCTGCAGGTCCTCGAGCCCGGTCTTGCGCCGCTCGGGGTTGCGGGAGCGGAGCGCCGGCGCGACGAGCTGCTCGAGCAGGCTCGACTCGCGGCCGGCCGAGTTCTTGAACGTCCGCAGGTGGCGCGCGTCGATCCCGAACTGCGCCAGTCGGCCGCAGGCGGCGGCGATGTCCGCGTCGCCTTCGCGGTAGAGCCGCTCGCCGCCCTCGACGCGGGGAACGAGCAACCCGTACTCCTCGAGCGCCCGTGCCAGCGCCTGATCGATCCCGGCGCGCGCACACAGCTCGGCGAGATCGAGCTCCTGCTCCCGGTCGCCGAGCCCTGTCGGACGGCTGCGCTTGCGCGCGGCTCCCGCACCGGCCGCGAGCTCCTGCCTGATCACGCGGAGCGGCAGGAACTCGTCCCGCTGCAGGCGCAGGATCGTCTCGAGCCGCTCGACGTCGTCCTCGCTGAAGAGCCGGTAGCCCCCGCGCGTCCGCTTCGGCGTCAGCAGCCCCTGATCCTCGAGATAGCGGATCTTCGAGATCGAGATGTCCGGGAACTCGGGCTGAAGCCGAGCGCAGACCGCGCCGATCGTGTGCAGGCGCTGCTGCTCGGGCGGACGGCGCTCTGTGGCTGTGGTCGTCATCGGCGCAGGAAGGTGAGGCGGTACTTGCCGATCTGGACCTCGTCGTCGTCGTCGAGCTCGGCCGTCTCGATCCGCTTCTTGTTGACGAAGGTGCCGTTGAGGCTGCCGAGGTCGCTGATCGTGAACGTCTCCCCGTCGCGCAACAGCTCCGCGTGCTTGCGCGAGACGGTGACGTCGTCGAGGAAGACGTCGCACTCCGGCGAGCGGCCGATCAGGGTGCGCTCCCCCGACGGGAAGAAGCTCTCCCCCGCCCTGCCGCCGCCGGCTCTCACGACGAGGGCCGGCCCCTTGCCGCCGAGATCCTGCAGCGCGGCGCCGGGGTCGTCGGCGATCTCCTCGGGCGTGAAGGTCATCGTCTGCTCACCCGACTCGCCCTTCTCCAGCCGCGCGCCGCAGCGCGAGCAGTAGTTGGAGGCCTCCGGGTTCTGGAAGCCGCACTCCCCGCAGTAGACATGGCTCACGCCCCTGACCGCCTCTCGCTACCGCCCGGCGGAGCCGGGCTCCGCGAAAGGCTGACGCCGCTGACGCCGCTCCAGCCGGCGGCGTTCCACCGGCCTACGCGTCGCGAGCGCCGCCCCAGAGACGTGAGCAAGCTCAAGGCCTACACGCCCTCGTCGTTCTGGGGCGCGCTGCGCGAGGAGAGGATGTCGGTCAGCTTCTCGACGTCGACGTCGGAGACCCCCTTGCCCTTGAGCCGCGCCGTGCGCTCCGCGCGCAGGATGTCGATGCGGCCCTGGAGCAGGCGGCGGCGGAAGGACACCTCGTTCTCCTCCTCCGTCAGCTCGTCGATGAGCGTCTTGAGATCGTCGTCGGAGAGGGTGGCGAGATCGGGAAGCGATTCCATGACACCTTTCGGGTGGATGACTCAGCGACCTAGTAAAGCAGCACGCGTGCCGAGGGGTCAACCTCAGCTTGAGGCTTCTACAGAGGTTCGCGCCGCCTCGGCGTCTCCCTGCATGATCTCCTCGACGAGCTCGCGCACCTCGCGCTCGAGCTCCTCGGACGCCTCGGGGGTCTCACCCTCCGCGTAGAGGTGGACGAGCGGCTCGTCCGGATCGGGCAGCACCTGCGACCAGCCGCGCGCGTCGATCAGCTTGATCCCGTCGGTCAGGTCGAGGTCGCGGCCCGCGAGGCGCTCGTTGAGGACGCGCATGACGACGCCCTTCTTCGCCCACGGGCACGCGAGGCGGCGGTGGATCAGCGTCGGCGCGGGCAGCTCGGCGACGAGCTCGGAGAGCGGACGCCCCGTCGGCGCGAGCAGCTCGAGCAGCTTGGCGAGGCTCGCGACGGCGTCGTAGGCGGGCAGGAATTGCGGGAAGACGTAGCCGCCCCCGACCGCGCCCGCGAAGACCACGCCCTCGGCCGAGGCCGCCTGGGTCAGGTCGGTGAGCGAGTTGCCCGTGCGGACGATCTCGAGCCCGTCGCCCGCGAGCGCCTCGACCTTGCTCGTGACCGTGACCGGGAACGCGGCCTTCCCCTTGTCGCCGCGCTCGGCCAGCAGCCGGACGTAGAGGAGCAGGGTCTGGTCGACCGGGACCTCGTGCCCCTGCTCGTCGACGAGGTAGAGCCTTTCGCCCGACTGGTCGAAGACGGCGCCGAGGTCGGCGCCGATCGCGGTCACCAGCCGCTTCGTGTGCCCGATCGCCTGCGCGAGCGTCTCACGCTCGCCCATCTCCTCGGCGAAGAAGCCGTGCGCGGAGATCGCCTCGACCCCGACGGGGCCGACCACGAGCGGAAGCACGAACGAGGCGGCCGAGTACCCGTAGTCGACGACGATCCGGAAGCGGCGCGCTCGGATCGCGTCCGCATCGAGGGAGTCGAGCAGGTCCTGCGCGTAGCTCTCGCGGACGCGCGCCGGATACGAGACCGACCCGACGCCGCCCGCGGCGACGCGCCGGAGCTCCTGGCGTGTGAAGTTCTTCTCGATCTCCTTCTGCAGGCCGGGCGTCAGCAGGATCCCCGGCGGCTCGTAGATCCGGATGAAGACGGCCTCGGGGTCGAGATGGCTCGAGCCGACGTGCACCGCCGCGGCGAAGCCCTGGGTCTTCAGGACGTGCCGGCTGACCGCGGGCGGCGACACGCGCAGGTCGGCGACGTCGACGCCTGAGGCGTTGAGCCCGGAGATCATCGCCCGCTTGATCATCCGGCAGCCCGGCGCCGAGTCGCGGCTGGCGACGACGCGGGCGCCTCGCTTCAGCGCCGTCCCGAGCGCGGTTGCGAGGCGGGCGGCGGTCTCGGGCGTCAGGTCGACGTTGACGAGGCCGGTGACGCCGTCTTTGCCGAAGAGGCGCGAGGAGGCGCGCGTTTCCCAGATCAGGTTCTCGTAGACCTGGGAGCCGGTCTCGACCTCCTTGTAGGGGTAGATCCGCACGTGCGGCGCGATGTTCGACTCGGAGCCGATCGTGACCTCGTCGCCGATCGCGGCGCCCTCCTGGATCCGGACGTGGTCGCGGATGTCGCAGCCGCGGCCGATGACCGCGCCCTCGATCAGCGCGCTCCGGCCGACGTGCGTCGACGCGTCGATCACCGAGCGCGTCGTCCGGGCCCGCTCGCGGAGCGTGACGCCGTTCGAGAGCACGGTGTACGGCCCGATCGAAGCGTCGCGGGTGATCCGGCAGTGGTTCCCGATGAACGCCGGACCCTCGATCTCCTCGACGTCGTGGATGTCGGTGCCTTCGCCGATCCAGACGTTGCCGCGCAGCCGGACGCCCTCGACGTTCAGGCGCACCTTCTCGTCGAGCGCGTCGAAGTTCGCCTGCCGGTACTGGTCGAGGTTGCCGATGTCCTGCCAGTAGCCCTCCATCACGTGCCCGTAGATCGGCCTGCCCATCTCGAGCAGCAGCGGGAAGAGCTCCTTGGAGAAGTCGTACGGCCCGTCCGTTGGGATGTGCGTGAGAACCTCGGGCTCGAGCACGTAGATGCCGGTGTTGATCGTGTCCGAGAAGACCTGTCCCCAGGACGGCTTTTCGAGGAAGCGCTCGACCTTGCCGTCGTCGTCGGTGACGACGATCCCGAACTCGAGCGGGTTGTCGACCGACTTGAGGCCGATCGTGACCGCGGCGCCCGTCTCCTTGTGCCGGTCGACGAGCGCGCCGAGGTCGACGTCGCAGAGCGCGTCGCCGGAGATGACCAGGAACGTCTCGTCGAGCTTCTCGCTCGCGAGGCGGACCGACCCGGCCGTGCCGAGCGGCAGCTCCTCGACCGAGTACTCGATGCTCACACCGAGCGAGTCGCCGTCGCCGAAGTAGCTGCGGATCGCCTGCGGCATGAACGCGAGCGTGACGACCACCTCGTCCATGCCGTGGCCGCGGAGGAGCTCGACGATGTGCTCGATACAGGGCTTGCCGACGATCGGCACCATCGGCTTCGGCTGGTTGGAGGTCAGGGGCCGGAGCCGCGTCCCCTCCCCACCCGCCATCACGACGGCCTTCACTGACTCACCGTTTCCGGGGCGACCTCGCCGCGTGCCTTCTGCACGTACCGCGCCGCGGCCACGAGCGCCAGCGCGAGCCCGATCCAGAAGAGCCAGAGCGGCCAGTCGGTGCTCTGCCCCACCACGATCAGGCAGCCGAGCGCGAAGTAGAGGAGCCACGTCGCCGCCTTGCCGAGGGTGCTGACCGAGAGCTCGACGCCGCGGGGCATCAGCATGCGGTAGCCGCCGACGAGGATCACGTCGCGCAGGACGACGATCAGCGCCGCGTACCAGGGCAGCTTGTCGTCGAGCCAGAGCAGGATCGCGGCCGCGTCGAGCATCAGCCGGTCGGCGAGCGGGTCGGCGAGCTTGCCGAACCGCGACTCGACGCCCCATCTCCTAGCGAGGAAGCCGTCGAGCTGGTCGGTCACGCCCGCGACGAGGAAGATCCAGCCCGCCGCCCAGCTCGAGCCGTCGTCCGCCTGGACGAAGACGACCGCGAACAGCGGGATCAGCGCGAGCCGCAGCAGGGTGAGCGCATTCGGGAGCTGCGCGAGCGGTGCGGCGACGGCGCGGGAGGCCATGAGGACAAGGATAGTGTTGGCCGCGTGTCGGAGAGAGTGACGTTGCCGGGATTCGTCAACGCGCACAGCCACACGTTCCAGCGGGCGCTCCGCGGCAGGGCCGGCGGCGGCGACTTCTGGGCGTGGCGCGAGCTGATGCTCGAGGAGGCGGAGCGCCTGAACACCGAGGGCGTCCGGTCGCTCTACATCGACACCTACCGCGAGATGCGCGACGCGGGCTATACCGCGGTCGGTGAGTTCCACTACCTCGGCCTGCAGGAGGCGCACGAGGCGGCAGCGGCTGCACGCGAGGCGGGCGTCGAGATCGTCGTGCTCTACGCGGCCTACGCGCGCGGCGGTCTCCCCCGCATGCGCCAGGAGTCGGTCGCGCACTATCTGGATGAGGTGGAGACGCTACGCGGCGCGCCGCTTCGTGTCGGTCTCGCCCCCCACTCCGTGCGCGCCTGCCCGCGCGACTGGCTCGAGGAGATCGGCCGCTACGCCGCCGCGGAAGCGCTGCCCCTGCACGTCCACGCCTGCGAGCAGCCGAAGGAGATCGAGGAGTGCCTGGCCGAGCACGGCTGCCGCCCGATCGAGCTGCTCGCGCAGACCGGCTGCCTCGGTCCCCACGTGACCGTGGTCCATGCCACGCATGCGGACGGGGCCGAGCTCGACCTGCTCGCCGAGAGCGGGACGACGGTCTGCGCGTGCCCGACGACCGAGGCCGATCTCGCCGACGGCTTCCTCCCGGCGGCGCGGATCGACCACCGCGGCATCCCGCTCGCGATCGGCTCCGACTCGAACGTGCGCATCGATCCTCTGGAAGAGCTGCGCGAGCTCGAGGGCATCGCCCGCCGGCAGACCGGAAGGCGTGGCGTCTTCTCGACCGAGCGGCTGCTCTGCTTCGGCGCCGACGAGGGAGCGCGGTCGCTCGGCCTCGAGTCGTGGCCGGAGATCGAGGTAGACCTCGCGCACGCGTCGCTGCGCGGCGTCGAGCCGGGCGACGTCTTCGACGCGCTCATCTCGAGCTGCGCCTCGGACGTCCTCAGCGCCGCATGAAGCGCTGGACCCAGAACGCGGTGCGTTCGAGGTAGGCGGTCTCGGCGGCGCGCCCGCGCAAGCCCCACGCGCCGTCGTACGACTCGTAGTCGCCGCGGCTCGCGCGCGCCGGCTCGATCTGCGTCCCTTCGTGCCACTCGTTGTAGCTCGTGATCGTCACCTGATCAGCCCTCGCGCGCAGAGCGCCCCGCCACATCCCGTCGTAGCGCCCGCCGTTGCGCCGCGACTTGACGCGCGTGTCGGTCGTGGCCCGGCGGGCGTCGTAGCCCGGCCCGACCGAAGGCGCGCACAGCAGCCCGAGCCGGCGCGCCTGCCGGCAGAGCCGGGGGAACAGCGTTCCGTCGAAGAGCAGGACGTCGTAGGTGTAGAGCCCGTCGAAGCCGCCCGCGGCCGCCCGGCCGGCGAGGTTCGTGTTCGCGAAGACGCGGACGCCGGCCAGCCGCGCGTTCAGCTCGGCCCACTCGGCGTCGGGCAGCCCGACCGAGGCCCAGACGTAGAAGTCGGTGACGCCCTGTGCCCGGAGGTACTCGATGTCCGCCTCCGTCGAGGCGACGGTCCTGTCGCGGTACGGCTCGAGGTGCGCCGCGACCGCGAGCCCGTGGCGCCTGGCGGCGTTCAGCAACTGCGGCAGGCGCCGGTCCTCGTGTGAGTCGCGTCCCCACCAGGAGGTGATCACGACGCCGATGCCGGCTGCGGCGATCTCCCGCATCTGCGCGTCGACGACGAGTGTGTCGGCCGACGAGTAGATCCCGCGAGCCGGATAGAAGCTCGACGCGACCTCGGACGGCGGCTGCGCCCCTCCCTGCTGCCAGTGGGCGTAGGACCCGTCGCTCTTGGGCGTCCCGAACCACGGGTAGTAGAAGATCGCGACGCGGGGCGACGGCGACGGCGGTCCCGGGTCGAGCTCGTGCGAGACGGCGGCCGCAGGCCACGCACATGAGGCCGCAGTCAGGAGAAGGGCTAGCCGCAGAAGCCTCAACGTCGGCGGATCGTACTTCGCCAACCGGCCGATATCTACTCATTTCTGACTGATATTGACGCCGAGCGAGAGCAGCGGAAAGGAACCCGGCTGCAGAGGCCTCTTTCCAGGTATGAGGTCGCTACCGCTGGGGTGGTTCTTCGTCGCCGTCTGGGCGATCGTCTGCGTGCTGCTGGCGGTCGCGATCCTGGCCGTCGCCGTCGTCGCGTAGCTGGGCGCCCCGCCGCGCCGTCGCGCATCGCGTTCAGCTGCCAGGCAACACAAAAGCCGCCGTTTGCGGCGGCTCTGTGCATCGGGGCGCCGAGATTCGAACTCGGGACCTCTAGTCCCCCAGACTAGCGCGCTAACCAGGCTGCGCCACGCCCCGCGACGTGGCCCACGGTAGCAAGCAGGTTCGCGCGCCGCCCGGGCTCCATCGGCACCGCGCCGGCGATTGCCTGCCCCTGATCGTCCGGGTCGCCGGAGCGATCACGACAGTCGGCGTCGGGCCTGCCCGTGGCGCCGCCGGCTAGGCGTCGAGCGCGAGCCGGAGCTGCACCGAGTAGTGCTGCCGGGACCGGGTCGTGCTGAGAAGCGAGGCCTGACACGTCGCCGGGCCCAGGCCTGCGAGATCGAGTGTGCGCACCTGGCGGCCGACGTTCATCCGCTGCACGATCGCGTTGTCGCAGACGACCTCGATCCGAGCCCCGGTGCGCGACCTCCGCAGCGAGCTGACCGCAGCCGTCACCGTCACGCGGCGTCCGGGGCCGATGAGCCGGAAGGGAATCGTGCGGCGTGCTCCCGCCGCGAGCGTGCCCGAGCGCGACACCACGACCGGGCGAGGATCCGCAACCGGCACGATCGGTGCCGGCGGCACGAGAGGAGGTGCGGCCGCGATCCCTCCGAGCTCCGCCAGCAGCGCGGTCTTCAGCGCGTCGTCCGGCGGCGCGAGCCAGGGGATCGAATAGAACCCGCCGGTATGCACGAACGCGTAGTCCTCGGCGAAGACCTCGGCGATGCTGCGCTCCCACCCGAGCGAGTAGTCGAACGCCACCGACCGGCTCTGCAGCAGCGCCGCCATCCCTCGTGCCGCCCACCACACGGGCGTGCCGTTCAGCTCGGGGACGCCGTCGACGGCCCAGCTCGAGTCGAGGTGATGCCCGTACTCGTGCAGCAGGATCGCAGCCAGGCCGTTGCTCTTCCCGGCCGGGATCGTGATCGTGCGCACGCCGCGGCGCTGCTCGAAGCATGCTGCCGCGTCGGTGCCACAGCGGCCCGCGATCTCCTCCGCCGGGACGATCCGGATCGTGACGTTGGCGATCTCGGCGCCATGCGCCGCGCTGCTCAGGATCGCGGCGTACCAGTCGACGTCGACCGCTGCCGCAAGGACGTCGAAGGTGATCGCTCGGCCGGACGAATCCTGCTTGACGACGATCTCCGCGCGCGCGGCGAGCGCCGACGCGAGGGCGGTGACGAGGACTGCAAGGAGGACGAGGCCGCGGCGAAGCACTGACACAACCCGACAATCGGCCTCCGCCGCGGCCGGCTTGAGTCACACGTTCGAGGTGTCTTCGCCCCCGAGCGTGCTAGACGGCGAGGCGCCGGTACAGCCTGTCGACGAGGTCGGGCATCTGCTCGAGCCGGTCGGCGATCACCCGCAGGCGGTACTCGCGAAAGTGCTCCGGCTCGACGCCGAGGGCCCCGGCGAGGCGCGCGACGACCTCCTGCGAGGGGACCGGACGGTTGCCATGGACGAGGTGGTTGAGATAGCCCGCCGACAGGTCGGTCTTCGCCGCGAGCCCGCGATAGGTCAGGCCCGTCTCTCCCATCAGGCGCTCGATCGTGCGCCCGAACTCGTCGTCGCTGTACTTGCGTTTTCTTGCCATCAACCAAGAGCTACCCGTTTTGCGATCTCTAAACTCGCGACCCGGGCCTCTTCGCCCCTCAGGCGGTCCTTGAGGTCGACGGCGCCGTCCTCGAGCGTCTTCTTGCCGACCGTGACGCGGAGCGGGCAGCCGATCAGATCGGCGTCCGCGAACTTCTCGCCGGGGCGCAGCTCGCGGTCGTCGAGCAGGACGTCGAGCCCCTCGGCGGACAGGGAGGCGGCGACCTGCTCGCCGATCTGCACGAGCTCCGGGTTGTCCCAGCCGAGCACGACGACGTGGACGTCGTAGGGCGCGATCTCCGCAGGCCAGACCATTTCGCTCTCGCTCCCGTGCTGCTCGACCGCGGCGGCGAGCACGCGGCCGGGGCCGATCCCGTACGAGCCCATCACGATCGGCTTCTCGACCCCGTCCTCGTCCAGGTACGTGGCGCCGAGCGCGTCGGAGTACCTGGTGCCGAGCTTGAAGATGTGGCCGACCTCGATCGCCGTCTGGAACCCCAGCTTGCCCCCGCACACGGGGCAGGCGTCGCCCTCCTTCGGCTGGCGGATGTCCGCGAACTCCGGCTCGAAGTCGCGGCCCGCCTCGACGCCGCGGAGGTGCCGGCCGGTGCGGTTCGCGCCGGCCACGAACTGGCCCTCGCGGAGCGCCTCGTCGGCGACGACGGGGCCGCCAAAGCCGACGGGGCCGAGGGAGCCGCCCTCGGCGCCGAAGCCGGCGACGATCTCCGCGTCGGTCGCCGGGCGGAAGTCGCTTCCCAGCACGCTCTGGAGCTTCGCCTCCTCGAGCCGGTCGTCTCCGCGCAGCAGGGCGAGCACGAGCGTGCCGTCGTCCTTGACCACCGGCATCGCCTTCGAGGTGGCGGCGAGGTCGATCGAGAGCAGCTCCGCGAGCGCCTCGCACGTTCGGGTGTCCGGCGTCTCGATCTCCGCCGGCGCGTCGAGCCGCTCAGGGAGCTCCGGTGCGCGTGGAACGCCTCGTGCGATCTCGAGGTCGGCCGCGTAGTCGCCGTTCTCGCAGGTGACGAGCGTGTTCTCGCCGGCGCCCGAGGGTGCGAGGTAGTCGAGCGACTCGCTGCCGCCCATCATCCCGCTCTCCGCCTGGACACCGTAGGTCTCGAGGCCGCAGCGCTCCCAGATCCGCTCGTAGGCCCCCTTGTGCGCCCGGAAGCTGACGTCGAGGCCGGCCTCGTCGCGGTCGAACGAGTACGAGTCCTTCATGATGAACTCGCGCACCCGCAGGAGGCCGCCGCGAGGCCGCGGCTCGTCCCGGTTCTTCGTCTGGAAGTGGTACCAGGACTGCGGCAGCTGCCGGTAGCTCTGGAGCTCGAGCGCGTGAAAGGTGAACGTCTCCTCGTGCGTGAGCGGGAGGACGTAGTCACGGCCGTTCCGATCCTGGAGCTTGAACAGCTCGGGGATCCCGTACCGGCCCGTCTTGATCCACAGCTCGGCCGGCGTCAGCACGGGGGCGAACATCTCCTGGGCGCCGATCGCGTCCAGCTCCTCGCGAACGATCTGCTCGACCTTCCGGTGCACGCGCCAGCCGAGGGGCAGGAACGTCCACAGGCCGGCGCTGACCTGGCGGATGAAGCCGCCGCGCACCAGCAGCTTGTGCGAGAGCGCCTCGGCGTCGGCGGGCGCGTCGCGCAGGGTCGGCAGGAAGAGCTGGGAGGCGCGCGCGATCATCGACTGAGACTAGTCGAGGGGAATCAGCGAGGCTTCCGCCATCGCGAGCGCGGCCGGCTTCGCCATCTTCAGCCGCTTCGGGCGCTGCATCCCGGCGTCGAGCCAGCGGTCGATCTCGAAGAAGAGCTCGTCGATCAGGATGTCGGAGCTGACCTTCTTGAGCACTCGGCCGTTGGCGTAGATGAAGCCGACGTCGCGGCCGCC
>JANPKC010000325.1:0-7223 GCA_031425855.1 Actinomycetes bacterium
GTCGATCAGGAGCACGCCTGCATCGTGGTCGTCGCGAACCGAGCGCACCGCCGCCGCGAATCCCGGCACCTCGGCCTCGGGCAGGCCCGCAGCCGGCTCGTCCATCAGCACGAACCGCGGCCGCGTCGCGAGCGCGCGGGCGACGCCGAGGCGCCGCTCGTCGCCGTGCGCGAGCGCGGCCGCGTCGACCTCTGCGAACCGGTCGAGCCCGAGCAGCTCGAGCAGCTCGTCCGCGCGCCGCCGCGCCTCACGCGGGCGGGCGCCGACGCCGATCGCCGCCACCTCGACGTTCTCCCGCACCGAGAGTGAGCGGAACGCGTGGCTGTGCTGGAACGTGCGCGCGAGACCGTGCCGCCCGCGGCGGTGCGGGCTCCAGCGCGTGATCGGGCGGCCCTCGAGCTCGACCGAGCCGCCGTCGGGCCGGTCGAAGCCGCTGAGCACGTTGACGAGCGTCGACTTGCCCGCGCCGTTCGGGCCGATCAGCCCCACGACCTCGTTCCGGTGCACCTCGAGCGTGACGCCGTCGAGCGCCTGCACGCCTGCGAACGAGCGCGAGACGGCGGAGGCCCGGAGAGATCCTCCGGGCCCCCCTTCCGCAACCGTGTCGGTCGCGGCCGCTCCCACTAGATCTTGGGAACGACCTTCGCGGTGACCGCGCCGACGTACTTCGCCTTGTTGTTCTGGATCCGCATCACGCGGTACTGCCGCCCGAAGACGGAGTGCAGGGACCTGGAGAAGCTGACGTTCCCGGAGATGGTCGGGAGCTTCTTGAACTTCTCCATCTGCGCCGCGAGCGCGGCACCGTTCGTCGAGCCGCCGGCCCGCCTGATCGCAGCCGCGACGCCGTCGATCGCGGCCGGGCCGGTGAGGAAGCCGCCCGTGCCGGCCTTCACCGACTTCGCGAGCGCGTTCACCGCCTTAACCGGGTCGTCGCCGAAGACCGACGCATAGGTGACGAAGTAGTAGTTCGTCACCTGCGGGCTCTTCGGCAGCCAGTAAGTCCCGTCACCGGCCCACGAGTTGAGGATCGCGGTGTTGTTGCCGAGCGAGCGCAGGCCCGAGACGAGCGTCGAGAGGGCGCCGAACGCACCGGCGGTCGACGTCACGATCACGTCGGCCTGGACGCGGCTGAGCCGGCTCACCGCGTTCTGGACGTTCGTGCTCCCGAGCGACTGGTAGCTCTCCTTGGCCACGATCGAGCCGCCGAGCTGCTTCCAGCGGACCTCGAACGCCCGGACGACGTTCTTGAAGTAGACGATCACCGTGTCGGTCGCCAGCGCCGCCTTGCGCCAGCCGCGCCGCCAGGCGTACTCGGCCATCGCCGAGCCCTCGTCCTGGGCGACGTTGCCGAAGCTGAACGCGAGCTTGCCCTTGGCGCCGAAGCGCTTCGGGCCCATCTGGTCGGTGCCGATGCACGGCGCAATCGCGAGCTTGCCGCGGTTGATCGCCTCCTGCACGACCGGCGCGGCGAAGTCGACGTCGCAGGTGGTGAAGATCACGTCCGCCTTCTTCGCGAGCAGGCTCGCCGCGCACGACTTGGCCGTCGCCGGCTTGTTGCCCTGCGTGTCGCACGTCTTGATCTGGAACGGGCGGCCGCCGACGCCGCCCTTCGCGTTCAGCTGCTTCACGCGCAGCTGCGCGGCCGCGAGCGCCGGACCGTCGAACGGCGCCATCGCGCCCTTCGAGTCGAACGCCCAGCCGATCACGATCGGCGCCTGCGCGTTCGTCTGCGACCCACCGACCCCGGTTCCCACGGCCGCAACCGCGAGCGCGAGTACTGCCAGCAGCGCCCCGAAGGCGCCCCATCGCTTCCCTGCCGTCATTCCTACCTCCCTTTGGATTCCCGGTAGCTACATTCCTTCGCCTTGATCAGGCGATAGAGCGTCAGGTGCAGCGGCACCGGCACGCTCAGTCTCTCGGCCTCCCGCACGAGCGAGCCCGTGATCAGCTCGATCTCGGTCGGTCGCCGCGCCTCGACGTCCTCGAGCATCGACGGGTAGTGCGCGCTCCCCCGCCGGGTCGCCAGCACGTTCATTTCCCACGGGTCCTCGTGCAGCTCGATCCCCGCCGCGGCCGCGACCGCCTTGCCCTCGTCCATCAGCGCGTGGACGAGATGGCCGAGACCGGCCGGCGACGACTCGTCGGCGAAGTGCGGGTCGTGCGGGAGCCCGGTCAGCGCGGCGACGGCGTTCACGGTCGCGTTGAAGATCAGCTTCGACCACTGCGCCGGTTTCAGGTCGGGGAACGCGCGCGCCTTCAGGCCCGAGCTGCGGATCAGCTCGGCCAGCTCCTCGACGCGCTCGTACGCGAGCCCGTTGTACGGACCGAGCCACGTCTCCGTGTCGAGGATGTACTCGACGTGCGTGTCGTCGTGGCGGGTGCCGCTCATGAAGGTGACCCCGGAGACGAGCGGCCACGCGCCGTGGCTGCGGACGATCTCCTCGGCGCCGAGCCCGTTCTGGACGGTGACGACGAGCGCGTCCGGGAAACGGCCCGCGAGCGCGCCCGCGGCGGCGTCGAGCGCCGTCCCCTTGGTCGCCACGATCGCGACGTCGACCTCGGGCAGCTCCGACGCGTCGTCGGTCGCGTGGACGCGCCCGGTGAACTCGGCGCGGCCGCTCACCTCGAGGCCCCGCTCCTCGAGCGCGCGGGCGTGCTCCGGCCGCCGGGTCAGCACCCAGACGTCTGCGACACGGCTGAGGTGGGCCGCGTAGAGGCTGCCGATCACGCCGCCGCCGACGACACACACGCGCTCGATGCTCACGTGGCGGCGCCCACCGCCTCCCGCTCCGGTGCCCTGAAGTGCGGCATCACGGCCGACGCGAACAGCTCCTGCGCCTTGATCGCCTGCCAGTGCTCGGCGCCGCCTGCGTTGACCGTGATCGAGATCTCGGTCAGGCCGGCGCACAGCTCCTTGACGGCCTCGATCCGCTCGATCACGTCCGCGGGCGTCCCGACCCAGACGATGTCGCCCTCGATCATCGCGTCGTACGGCGTCTCGGCCAGCTTCTCGAGGATCCCGGCGGTGTAGAACCCGTAGCCGGCCGCGTTCAGCTCGTCGGCGGGCGGCGGGTCGTACTCGGTCAGCGGCGAGGCGTTCCCCTGGAGGAAGCCGACCATCCACTTCTCGGCCTCGCGCCTCGCGACGTCGCGGTCCTCGTCGATGTAGCACGCGTGGATCCAGACGATGTCCGGCTCGTTGCCATGCTCGGCGCACTTGGCGCGGTAGAGGTCGAGCTGCTCGGCGAGCGCCGCGTAGGGCAGCAGCGGCGGGACGACGACGGCCCAGCCGCGCTCGGCGGCGAGCTCGTAGGTGCGGTCGGAGGTGCCGCCGAGGAAGACGCGGAACTTCCGGCCGTCGGCGGGTCGGGGCACGATCCCGGAGTCGCCGATCTGGAAATGCTTGCCGTCGTAGGAGAAGCGCTCGTTCTCGAGCGCCGTGAACAGCAGCTCGACCGCCTCCTCGTACCACTCGCGCGACTCCGGCGAGAGCGCAAGCCCCGCCTTCGGCGGCATCCAGCCGTGGCCGCGCCCGACGCCGAACTCGTAGCGGCCGTCGAGGAGGATGTCCGCGACGGCGATCTCGGAGGCCAGCACGACGGGGTTGTGGTACGGCATCGAGTGCAGGAGCGTCCGGAAGTTGATCCGCTTCGTCTGCTGCGCAGCGGCCGCGAAGAGCGCGAGCGGGTTGGCCGAGATCGAGAACTTGGGGAAGAAGAAGTGCTCGATCACGCCATAGGCGTCGTAGCCGAGCCGGTCGGCGTTCCGGATCTGCTCCAGCACCTCGCCGTAGAGCTGTGCGGCGGGCTTCCCGGGCCAGCTCTGGATCTCCGAGTAGAGGCTGAACTTCACGCGCCCACTCCTTTCCGTGACATGTCTGGGCTCCCGCGGCGAGTATCCCGCGCCGGTGTCATGTCAGTCAATGGGCGGGATCGGCGCGGCCCGCGAGCTTGCGGAACTCGGCGTCGGTGACGAGCCGCTTCTTCCTCGCGCCGAGCTCCTTCACGGCCGCGAGCAGCTCCGCGTGGCGATCCGGCGGCAGATCGAGCCCGAGCTCCTCGGCCTTGAGCCTGATCGAGTCGAGGCCGCTCTTCTTCCCGAGCACGATCCTGCGCTCCGCGCCCACGAGCTCGGACGAGTACGGCTCGATCGCGGGCGGGTCGTGGAACTGGCTTGCGACCGCGCCGCTCTCGCGCGTGAACAGGTTCTCGCCGGTGATCGGCGTCCACGGCGCCAGCTCGTAGCCGGAGCGCTCGCGGACGAGCGCGGCGAGCCCGCGCGCCTTGCCGAGGTCGAGCCGCGTTGGGATTCCGTACAGCGCCTCGAGCGCTAGCGCCACCTCGATCAGGTTCGCGTTGCCCGCGCGCTCCCCCATCCCGTTCACGGTTCCCTGCACCCAGGTCGCTCCGGCCTGGACGGCGGCGACCGCGGCCGCGGTGGCGAGCCCAAAGTCGTCGTGTCCGTGCCAGTGGACGGGGACGTCGAGCCAGTCGACCGCCTGCCCGACCATGTACGCGGCGCCTTCCGGGGTCGCGATCCCGATCGTGTCGACGACGGCGACCTCCTTCGCCCCTGCCTCGACCGCGGCCTCGTAGGCGCTGCGGAAGAAGCCGAGCTCGGCGCGCGAGCCGTCGACCCCGAAGAACGCGACCGTGATCCCCTCGCCGGCTGCGAACGAGACGGCCTTGCGGATCCGGCCGAGCATGTCGTCGTGCGAGACGCCGAGTGCTGCGAGCTTCGCGTCTGAGATCGGGCTCTCGATCACGGCCGCCTCGACGCCGAGGCCGGCGAGCTGCTCGACGTCCGCCTGCACCGCGCGCGCGAAGCCCCAGACCTCGGCGTGCAGCCCCGCCGCGGCGATCAGGCGGATCGCCTCCTCGTCGTCGGCGGAGACGCGGGCGAATCCCGCTTCGATCCGGTCGATTCCCGCCTCGTCGAGAGCGCGGGCGATCTCGAGCTTGTCCTCGGGTGAGAGGACGACGCCGACCGTCTGCTCGCCGTCGCGGAGGGTCGTGTCGTAGAGCCCGATCGTCTCGTGCGACTGCGGCTCGAGCGCGAGCCGGTTCAGGTCGCCCGTCCAGAGCTTGTCCCTGTCGATCATGCACACCTCACGATGCCGTCCGGGAACCGGCAGAGCTTCTCGGCGCCGGTCTCGGTGACCAGGAAGTTGTCCTCGACGCGGAGCCCCCCACCCTCGGGCCAGTAGACGCCCGGCTCGATTGCCAGCACCATGCCCGCCTCGATCGTGCCGCCCCCGGCCTGGTGCGCGTAGGGCGGCTCGTGCGCGCGGGCGCCGACGCCGTGGCAGACCGGATGGCTCGGCTGACCCGGGTAGCCCAGCTCGGCAAGACCCGCGCGGACGCTGCGGTCGAGCTCGGCGAGGCTCGCGCCGGGCCGCGCGAAGCCGACGGCGGCGGCATACACCTCGAGCAGGCCGCGCTCGAGCTCCGCATACCGTGAGTCGAGCTCGCCGGGGACGAGATTCTTGGTGTGGTCGCACCAGTAGCCGTCCGCGCAGACCCAGATCTCGAACAGCGTCGGCTCGTGCGCCTCGATTCGGCGGCTGCCGGTGGCCGTGAACGTCCTGATCCCCTGGCCCGACCAGACGAGCGAGAAGCCGTGGGCGAGCTCGACCTTCCCCTCCCAGCCCGTGCCGTGGTCGTGGACCCAGCCGTTCCAGATCGCCCCGACCTCGCTCTCGCGCATGCCCGGCCGAAGGTGACTCTGGACGTGCTCCATCGCGCCGGCGGCGATGTCGTTGGCGAGCCGCATCCGCTCGACCTCCTGCCCGGTCTTGATCGCGCGGGCGCCGGCGAGCAGCGGCGTCGCGTCGGCGGCGTCCGGGAACGCGTCGAACCACGCCTTCGGGTACGTCGTGGGCTCGCCGACCATACGATCGGCCGCCTGCGTGCCGAGGCTGGCCTCGATCCCGATGCGGTCGTACTCCGAGGAGATCTGCCGCGCGAGGTCGAGCGCCCGCAGGCTCGGCGGCCGCGGATCGTCCTCGTCGTAGCCGCGGAAGAAACGCACCTCACTCGTCCAGCTCATCCTGTCCGCGTCGCCCTCGGACGCCTCCAGGCAGATCAGGACGGGCTCGCCCTCGCGCGGGAAGACGACCGCGTCGTACCCCTTCATCCCCCAGAAGCTCGTCAGGTAGAGGACGTTGTCGGGCGCGCGGACGACGAGCGCGTCGAGATCCTGCTCGGCCATCAGCGCGCGGACGCGGTCGAGCTTCGCGTCGTCGCGCGGCCAGCTCATGTCAGGCTCCGGAGGGATTGTGTTGTTTCAACACAAACTCTCGGTCGCTGCGCGCGAGCCCCCATGGTTGCGTGGGATGAGGTGCGCTTGTGTTGTTTCAACACAAGCTCACCAGCGCACGCGCGGCGGCACCGGCTCGCCGTGCGCCTCCTCCCAGCCGATCACGGGGTTGCGCAGCACGCCGATCCGCTCGATCTCGGCCTCGATCACGTCTCCCGGCTTCAGGTAGAGCGAGGCCGCGTCGGCCGAGAATCCCGCCACTCCGCTGACCGTGCCGGTCGAGACCACGTCGCCGGCCGAGTATCCGAGCGCCGAGTAGTGGCTGACGATCTCCGCGATCGTCGTCGACATGTTCCCCGAGTGCGAGGTCTGCCGCACCTCCCCGTTGACGCGCAGCTCCATCGCCAGGTCGTGCGGGTCGGGGATCTCGTCGGGCGTCACGATCCACGGCCCGAGCGGGCAGAAGGTGTCGATCGCCTTGCAGAAGCTGAAGACGCCCGACCGCATCTCGCGCCGCTGGATGTCGCGCGCGGTGATGTCGTTGAAGATCACGTAGCCGCCGACGTAGTCCATCGCCTCCTCGGGCGGGAACCACTTGCCTGCCTTCGCGATCACGACCGCGAGCTCGAGCTCGTAGTCGAGCTCCTCGGTCAGGTGCTCCGGATAGACGACCGGCTCGTCCGGGCCGACGATCGCGTCCACGTTCTGGAAGAAGACGATCCACGGCGCGATCTCGTGCGACCACTCGACGACCTTCGACTCCTCCTCGTGCTCGCGGAAGTTGCCCGCGGTGTGGAAGAACTTCTTCGGCACGATCGGAGCCCAGAGCCGCGCGTTCGAAAGCGCCACGCGCTCGCCCGTCTCGCCGGCACCGCCGCGCTCGAACCACTCGCGCATCGTCGGCACGTCGAGCACGACGATCTCATCGCCGTCGATCCGGCCCACCCGGCCCGCGTCGAAGGTGA
>JANPKC010000326.1:0-8891 GCA_031425855.1 Actinomycetes bacterium
CACGACCAGGTGGAGGCGATGACCATGGGCGATCGCGTGGCCGTGATGAACCAGGGCGTCCTCCAGCAGGTCGACTCGCCGCAGCGGCTCTACGACCAGCCTTCCAACCTGTTCGTCGCCGGCTTCATCGGCACGCCGGCGATGAACCTGATCGAGGCGGAGGTGTCCGTAGAGGGCGAGTCCGTGACGCTCCTGATCGGTCGGCAGCGGCTGCCCGTGCCAGACGCGGCGTTGACGCGCTACCCGGGCATCCGTGGTGCCACCGGACGGCGCGTGGTCGTCGGCCTGCGCGCAGGCGACCTCCATCTCGGGCACGATCGCTCCGACTTGCCGACGCTGACCGCGCGGCTCGAGCTCGTCGAAGTGCTCGGCTCGGAGTCGATCGCGTACTTCCGTCTCGATGCCATGGCGATCCGGCCCGAGGGAGTCGGCGGTGAGACGGACGACGAGCTGGACGGCGAAGGCGTGACCGCCGCGAGGCCGAACTTCGTCGCATCCGTCCCCTCCGAGTCGGCTTACGGCCTGGTGATGGACACCGACGTCCCGATCGCGGTCGACGCCGCCAAGCTGCACGCGTTCGATCAGGAGACGGGTGAACCGCTTCGGTAGGCAGGCGGTCACAGGGGTCCTCGCGGCTGCACTGATCGCTGCGGCGTCCGCGAGCGCCGCACCAGACCTCGTGTTACGGGAACACAAGGTCACCGCACCCGCGCCGCCCGCGGGCGCGGTGCTCGAGGCGCTTGCTCAGCCGCCGCGCCGCAGCTCGCTCGCCTCGCAACGGATCTACTTCGTCATGACCGACCGCTACGCGAACGGCGATCCCACGAACGACCGCGGCGGGCGCACCGGGACGCGTGGTGTCACCGGCTACGACCCGTCCGGTACAGGCTGGTTCCACGGTGGCGACCTCCGCGGCCTCACCGGCGGCTGCACGACCGGCACCGGTCTGGCGCGGATCAAGGCGCTGGGCTTCACGGCCGTCTGGGTGACGCCCCCGTTCGGTCAGAACGCCGTCCAGGGATCGAGCGCCGCCTACCACGGCTACTGGATCCGGGACTTCACCTCCGTCGACCCGCACCTGGGAACGAACGCGGACTTCGCGGACTTCGTCGCCTGCGCGCACCGGCTCGGGCTGAAGGTCTACCTCGACGTCGTCGTCAACCACACCGCGGACATCATCGTCCCGTCGGGCAGCGGCTACTCGGCAGCACCGTACCGCGACTGCCGCGGCAGGACATTCAGCCCGGCGCGATACGCCGGCGGCCGCACGTTCCCCTGCCTGAAGGCGGGGAACTTCCCTCGCGTGCCGGTCGTGCTCGCGGAGGACCGGAGCGCGAAGAAGCCGGCCTGGCTCAACGACGTCCGCCGCTACCACAACCGCGGCGACATCGACTTCGGCTCGTGCAGCGAGACCTGCTTCGAGCAGGGAGACTTCTTCGGCCTCGACGACCTCTTCACCGAGCAGCCTGCCGTCGTGAGCGGACTCGCGCAGGTCTACGGGGACTGGATCCGCCGGTACAAGGTCGACGGCTTCCGGATCGACACCGCGCGCCACGTCGACCGGGCCTTCTTCAAGGTCTGGGCGCCCAGGATCCTGGCCGCTGCGCGCGCCGCGGGCGTCCCGGACTTCGAGCTCTTCGGCGAGGTGTTCGTCTCGGACGCGATCGAGCTCTCGACCTTCGTGCGCGAGCGCAAGCTTCCGAACGTGCTCGACTTTCCCTTCCAGGATGCGGCCACGCGCTATGCCGCGGGCGACGCGAGCGCGAAGGGGATCGTCGCCCGCCTCGACGACGACGACTACTTCCAGGGGCCGAGCGGCGTCGCGCACACGCCGCCGACCTTCCTCGGCAACCACGACATGGGCCGGGCGGCGCGCATGATCAAGGACCGCTCCGGCGGCAAGGCCGGCGCCGAGCTGTTGCGGCGGGTCCAGCTCGGCCACACGCTGATGTACCTGTTGCGCGGCGCGCCGGTCGTCTACTACGGCGACGAGGTCGGGATCATCGGCAGCGGCGGTGACAAGGAGGCGCGGCAGGACCTCTTCCCGACGCAGGTGGCCGGCTGGCGGACCGAGGAGCGCGTCGGCTCCGGGCCGATCGGCGCAGGCTCGTCGCTCGGGATCGCCTCGCATCCGGTCGCCGACCATCTGAAGGCGCTGGGGGCGTTGCGCGAGTCCCATCCTGCGCTCTCGACGGGCGCGTCGATCGCTCGGCTTGCGACCGGCGGTGTCCTCGCCGTCAGCCGGATCGACCCCGCCGCCCGCCGCGAGTACGTTGCAGCCTTCAACTCCGGGACGACGACGGCCCGGGTCGTCGTGCCGACCTCGACCCGGTCGGCGAGCTGGACCGGGTTGCTTGGCGTCGACTCGCGCAGCGACGACGCCGGGGGGCTCGTGCTCTCGATCCCGCCGACCGGCGCGCTCCTGCTTCGGGCGGACGCCGACCTCCCGGTCGCGCGGCCGGTCGCTCCGACACTGAAGGTGAGCGGAGACGACCTGACCGAGCTCGTCCGGGTGACCGCCGCTTCGCGCGCCAAGTCGGTCAGCATCGCGTTCGCGATGCGCCGGGCGACCGGCGGCTGGCGGCGCCTCGCCGTCGACGACTCGCCGCCTTACCGCACCTTCCTCGACCCGCGCGCCTACCGGCGCGGCGAGACCGTTTCCCTCGTCGCAGTCGCCCGTGCCCTCGACGGCACGATCGCCGTCTCGGCCATCGTCCCGGCGATCGTCCGCCGCTGAAACCCTCGTTCGAGCTACCCCGCACAAATTCTCATTACAGGCCGCTGACCGAACCCGTACCGGATCGTCCTCCGCCGCTTACCTCCGGAGCCGATGGTGCTCTCGAGGCAAGCAACCCACCAAGGAGGAAGCACCATGCAGGTCAGCATTCGCACCATTGCCCTGACTGCGTTGGTCGCGCTCCTCGTTCCCGTTGCCGCGGTTGCGAAGGACGCGAAGGTCAAGGGCCCGTCGGCGCTCGTCGGCGCCGGCTACTTCGGCGGTGAGCTCGAGCTCGCGATGGAGGACGGCCAGCGGCCCGTCCGCATCGTCGGCCGCGCCGGCTACATCGGCGTCCTCGACCTCGGCGGCGACCTGAAGATCCGCTGCATCGGCAAGGGCCGCGTGCAGAGGCAGGAGACCGAGAAGGGCATGGTCTACCGCTGCGCCGGACGGCAGGGCGGTCAGGTGGTCATGCTCGGCAGCCACTTCGCCTTCCGCGGCTTCTCGAACCACTACCGCGCGCTGCTCCCGGCGGGTGCGTCCGGCACGTTCCACGGGCGGTTCGTCCAGTGCGATCGTGCCGCGGAGACGTCGAAGTGCGGCCCGAAGCCGGACGGCGAGCAGGCAGAGCCGAAGGAGCGTGGCCAGCAGCGCGGCGAGCAGCCGAAGCCGCAGGCGGAGGAAGAGGAGATCCCGTCGCTCGAGGAGCTGGCGGGGATGCTGGAGGACGCGTAGCCGTCCGGGCTAGGCGATCCCTGCTTCGCGCAGGGGTCGCCTGGCCCACGCGAACCGGCTGCGGTACCACCCTTCGAACGGATGGAGGGTGGTGCCGTTTCCGGACGAGTGGACGAACCAGCCGCCGCCGAGATAGATGCCTGCGTGATCGACCTGCGCCGGCTTCGACTTCGGCCCCTGTGCGCCCTGGAAGATCAGGTCGCCCGGCTGCAGGTTCTCGACCTTCTTGATCCGCTGCGCGGGCGCCACCTCGCCCGACATCTCGTAGGTCGTGCGTCCGCGCAGGACGGCGGCGAGCGCGGACGCGCCCGGGAACGGCTCCAGCTTGAAGACGCGCCAGACGAAGCCGGAGCAGTCGAAGCCGCCGGGCAGGCGTTTGCCGTCCCAGAGCTGCTGTGCGGTCTCGGACGTGCCGCCCCAGACGTACGGCCAGCCGACGAACGAGACGGCGCGGCGGAGAACCTGCTGCTGCGTGCCCGTCAGCTCGGGGAGGGCGAGCTGGTCGGTCAGCGACCGGATCTGCTCCTGCTCCCAGCCCGAGAGGCCGAGCAGCCGTGCGAGCGAGTAGGCGGCTTCCGCGCGCGTGGCGGGGTCGTTCAGGCCGAGCTCGAGCGCGTCGTTGGCGGCCGGGTGGTTGTAGCGGAGGCCGAGCAGGCGCGCGACTGTCTCGGTGCCCGCCCCCGCCTTGGGCGCGAGGCCCGCATCGCGGAGGGCCGCGGTGACGGAGCGGGCAGCGTCGCCGAGGCCGAGAAAGCCGACGAGGGCGGAGTCCAGCTCGCGGATCGTGACGGCGCGGCCCGGAGCTGCGAGGGGGTAGCGGTAGTCGGCAGGCTCGTCCGCGAGCAGCGTCAGCGTCTCGAGCGCGGCGGCGAGCGCGCGCTGGGTCAGCGGCTTCTGCGGCTTGAACGTCGTCGCCGAGTCGGCCAGCAGGCCCGCCTCGACGACCGTCTCGATCTGCGGCTGCGCCCAGGAGCTGTCGGCCGCGGCGGCAGAAGGGACGAGCCAGAAAGCGGCGAGGGCGAGAAGGACGAGGCGGCGCATCTCGTCACCCATCGGCAGCAGGCCTTTCCTGCTTGAACGCCGTAATCGGTGTCAGAGACGACTCTGACACCGTCTCGGAGACGAGTCTGGCACGAGTCTGACACGCTCCCGGCTCGTGCTCGTGGCGCTCCCGCAGCCGTACGACTTCGCGGTCTCGACGGCCCGGTTCGACGTCTACGGGCTCGACCGCGCGACCGTCTGGCTGGACGGAGCGATTCACCGCGTCTTCGACGGACGCGAGGTGCGGATCGAGGCGGCCCCCGGCGGCGTCGACGTCGCACCGCACGACGAGTCGATCGAGAGCCAGGTCCTCCACTTCCTCGGCCGCCCCTTCGACCTCGACCGCTTCAATGTCTGGGCGGCGGGCGAGCCGGCGCTCGGCCGTCTCGCCACGGCCCTCGCCGGCTTCCGTCCGCCCCTGCAGACGAACCCGTTCGAGGCGCTGGTCACGTCGATCAGCGCGCAGCAGGTCTCGCTCCAGTCCGCTGCTGCGATCCGCAGCCGCTTCATCGAGCGCTACGGGGTCGCGCACGAGCACGCGCACGCGTTCCCCGACCGGGAGCGCGTCGCCCGCGCGACCGAGGACGAGCTCTTCGCGCTCGGCTTCTCGAACCGGAAGGCCGAGTACGTGATCGGCCTCGCGCGCAGCGACCTCGACCTCGGCGCGCTCGCGACGCTGCCGGACGAGGAGGTGACGGCGCGCCTCGTCGCCCTGCGCGGCCTCGGCGAGTGGACGGCCGACTGGTTCCTGGCGCGTCACCTCGCACGCCCGCACGCCTGGCCGGCGGGCGACCTGGGACTGCGGAAGGCGGTGGCCGCGTTCTATGGTGACGTCCCCGACTTGCGAGCCTTCGCGCAGCGCCTCCACCCCCACGAGAACCTGAGCGCCCACTACCTGCTGACCGGCCTCCGCCTCTTCCCGCCCGCATGAGCATCCGCCACGCCACCGCCGACGACCTCGACGCCCTCCAGTCGCTCTGGGAGCAGTGGCAGGCCGAGAGCCCAGAGCCGCCGCCGTGGGCCGACGTCAGCTGGGAGGCGAACAGGTCGGAGTTCGAGCAGTCCCTCGACGCGAACGCTCTCTTCCTCGCCGAGGAGGACGGCCGGCCCGTCGGCTTCGTGACCGCATGGCTCGAGGATCACTTCGCGAAGGTCGGCGACCTCTATGTCGCCGAGGCGGGCCGGCGCCACGGCACGGGCCGGGCGCTCGTCGAGACGGTGATCGAGAACCTCCGCGCGCGCGGCGCCACGCACCTGTTCCTGAACGCGAGCCCGGCCGCGCTCGACTTCTACGAGCGGCTCGGCTTCCGTGAGGAGTCGCGCAACCTCGTCCTCCCGCTCGAGGTGCGCGACGTCGGCACCGGCCGCTCGTACGGCTCGATCCACGTCCAGACCGACGATCTCGGCGCGGTCGAGCGCGCGGTGCAGCAGTTCGTGCCGAGGCTGCCGGGCGGCTCCCGCGGCAGCAAGGTGACGCAGCCCCGCAACGGCTGGATCACGGTCTACGACGAGGCGTGCGACCGCGACCCGTCCGCACTGCGGCGGCTCGCGAAGGAGCTCTCCGAGCGGACCGGCGCGGTCGTGATCGCGACCGGGGTCGAGCACGAGCAGGTCGTCCGGTTCGTCCTCCACGAGGCGGGCCGGATCGTCGACGAGTACCTCTCCGTCCCGGAGCACTACGGCGCGCTGCCCCCCGGCGACGCGATCGCGCTCGCCGCGAACCCGCGCGTCGTCGCACGGCTCACCGGTGCCGACCCCGCGGCAGTCCGCGCCGCCGCGCGCACGGGCGCCTCGCCCACAGAGCTGCCCCCGGCCCAGGAGCTGCTCGCCTCGATTGCCGCCGCGATCGGGCTCGAGGGCGCCGAGCGAGGCTGGGAGGGAGGGTGATCACGCTCTACGACGCCGCCCGCTGCCCCTACTGCGCCCGCGTCCGGATCGTCCTGGCCGAGAAGGGGATCCCGCACGAGACGGTCGAGATCGACCTCGCCAACCGCCCGCCCTGGCTGTACGAGATGAACCCGGCGGGAAAGGTGCCGGTGCTCGGCGAGGACGGCTGGATCCTGCCCGAGTCGGCGGTGATCGACGAGTACCTGAACGAGCGCTACCCGGAGCCGCCGCTGTGGCCGGACGATCCCGGCGAACGCGCGGCGGGACGACTGCTCGTCTTCCGCTTCGACGACTTCTCGAAGCCGTACTACGCGCTCCGGCGCGGCGAGGACGGGGCGCGGGAGCGCTTCGAGGAGGAGCTCGGCTTCCTCGACGTGATCCTCACGGGCATGCCGTGGCTGAGCGGCCGCGCGTTCGGCCTCGCCGACATCGCGTTCCTGCCCTGGTTGCTGCGCGCCCGCGACCTCGTCGGGATCGAGCTCGAGCCCTGGCCGGCGCTCGCCGACTGGCTGGCGCGTGCCTGCGAGCGGCCGGCGGTCGCCGCCGAGCAGGAGCTCGTGGCGGCGCTGTGACCCTGGTCTTCCTGCACGCGTTCCCGCTCGACGAGCGGATGTGGAGCGCCGACGCGGCGCCCCGGCTGTACGGGCTCGGACGCACGATGGACGAGTGGGCCGACGCGGTGCTCGAGTCCCATCCCGGACGGCTGATCCTCGTCGGCGCCTCGATGGGCGGCTACGCAGCGATGGCGGCGGCGCGCCGGGCTCCGGAGCGGCTGGCCGGGCTCGTGCTCGCCGGCTCGCGGCCCGAGGCGGACACGCCGGCCCGTTACGCCAAGCGCGCTGAGACGATCGCGATCGCACGCGAGCGCGGCGCCGAGGGAGTATGGGAGGCGATGCGGGCGACGCTCTTCGGCGACGGCAGCGACCCGGACGTCGTCGCGCGGGCACGCGAGCTCGGGCTCGATCGGACCCAGGACGAGCTGGTGACCGGGCTCGAGGCGATCCGCGACCGGCCCGACTCGACCGAGGCGTACCGGGCGCTCGGCGATCGGGCGCTCACCGTCGTCGGCGACAGCGACCCGTTCGTCTCGGTCGAGAGCGCGCGGCGGTTCGAGCCGGACGCGGTCGTGCTTCCAGGCTGCGGCCACCTGCCGAGCCTCGAGCGCCCGGCCGAGTTCGAACGGGTCCTCGAAGAGGCGGTCGCCCGGTGGACGTAGAGCGGGACGAGGTCGCGCGCCGGCTCGGCGAGGACGGCTTCGTCGTCCTCGACGTGCGGAGCGACGCCGAGTACCGGGGCGAACTGACCGCTCCGTGCGATCCGCGCGCCGGCAGGATCGCCGGAGCGCAGCACTTCGACCTGCAGGTGCTGCTCGCGCTGACACCGGAGCAGATCCGCGAGCGCCTCGGCCCGCCGGAGGACGTCGAGCTCGTCACCTACTGCCACTCCGGCTCGCGCTCCGAGCTCGCCCAACAGGTTCTCTCCTCGCTCGGCTATCGCGCCTCGAACTACCGCGGCTCCTGGCACGAGTGGTCGCGGGACGCGTCGCTGCCCAGCGAAACCGGCGGAACCAGCGAGACCGGCTAGCCCTCCGAGCCCGGTGGCCAGGGGATGCGCTCCGGCGCGTTGTCGCCGGGCCAGTCGGCGTAGGCCTCGTCGCCGCTGCTCGTCTCCGCCGCGACGGACGCGCCGTGCCTCGCCGCGACCTCGCTGACCGGATACAGCAGCTCCTCCTGCTCGGGCCGAGACCCGATCATCAGGACCGAGCACGGCGCGTCGCTGCCGACGACGACGTGACGTGTGCCGGCGGGGCAGTGGAAGTAGTCCCACTGCCGCAGCGTCCGCTCCTCCTCCTCGACGATCAGCGTGCACTCGCCCGCGAGCACGAGGAAGCCCTCCTGTGCGCCCTCCGCGTGGTAGAGGCAGTTCGGCTGGCCGGGTTGGAGAACGCGGACGTTGACGCCGAAGTCCCGAAACGGGGAGGTGCGCGGCTCGATCGGGTACACGATGCCTCCCTTCTCCGCGTTGCGGACGGCGAGCGCTTCCCCGAGGTTGAGTGTGAACCAGCCGTCCGACGTGATGTAACGGCCGTACGGCGTCTCCTCCGACGTTGCTTCTTCGACAGGCATCGTTCCTCCTCTAGGTCGTGTTCAGAAAGGCTGCGCAGAGACCCCTGCCCAGCCCGTTCCAGGACGTGATCCGCTCGCGTGTCTCCGCACGGAGCGCGACCGGGTCGGCGACGTCGTCCGGGTCCTCCGCGAGCCAGCACTCGATCTGCTCCGCCCGCACCTCCGGGTGGAACTGGACGCCCCACGCGCTGCCGAGCCGGAAGGCCTGGAGGCAGACGCTGCTACGCGCCAGCTCGACCGCGCCTTCCGGAAGCTCGTGCGTGTAGTGGTGCCACTGGAAGGCGTCGAACCGCCCGGGGAGCGCAGCCGCCACGGGATCCTTTGCGCCGGCCTCCGTAACGTCGACGGGGAGCCAGCCGACCTCCGGCTCGTCGGCCGGGAAG
>JANPKC010000327.1:0-12436 GCA_031425855.1 Actinomycetes bacterium
TGCGCGGCAAGGCGATCTTCCTCGACGAGGCAAGCGTGATGGCGACGGAGAATGTCGTCATGGCAGCCGTGCTCGCTGAAGGCGAGACGGTGATCGGCAACGCCGCCTGCGAGCCGCACGTTCAGGATCTCTGCCGCTTCCTCGTCTCGCTCGGCGCCCAGATCGACGGGATCGAGTCGAACGTGCTCCGCATCCACGGCGTCACCGAGCTCCACGGCGGCGACTGGCGGATCGCGCCCGAGCACATCGAGGTCGGCAGCTTCATCGGCCTCGCGGCCGCGACCGGGAGCGACATCACGATCGAGGACATCGAGCCAAGGGATCTCATCTCGATCCTGCCCGCGTTCGCGCGGCTGGGCGTGCAGGTCGAAGTGGGGGAGTCCACGGTTCGCGTCCCGCCGGGCCAGGATCTGGTGATCCAGGACGACCTCGGCGGTCAGATCCCGAAGGTCGAGGACGGCCCGTGGCCGGCCTTCCCCGCCGACCTGACCTCGATCGCGGTCGTGACGGCCACTCAGGCGCACGGCACCGTCCTCGTCTTCGAGAAGATGTTCGAGAGCCGCCTCTTCTTCGTCGACAAGCTCGTCGGCATGGGCGCCAGGATCATCCTCTGCGACCCGCACCGCGTCGTCGTCACCGGGCCCGCGCAGCTCTACGGCGAGCGTTTGACGAGCCCGGACATCCGCGCGGGGATGGCGCTCCTGATCGCAGCCCTCTGCGCCGAGGGCACGTCGACGATCGGCAACATCGGCGAGATCGACCGCGGCTACGAGCGGATCGACGAGCGCCTGCGCGGGCTCGGCGCCTCGATCGAGCGCGTCGAGGCGTAGCTAGCGCCGAGAGCGCGGCACGGTGACGCGCCAGGGCGCCGAGACTGCGAGCTCACGTCCGTCCGCATCGAGAGCCGCGACCGTGAAGCGGTAGGAGCCACCCGTCAGGGCGTAGGTCGCGCTGCGGCCCGTGGCCGCCGCGGCCAGGATGCGCTCGCCGCTCGAGCCGCGAACCGATACCCGGAAGCTCGCCGCCTCGCCGGTGGCGCGCCACCAGAGCGCGACGCGCGTGCCTACACGCTTTCCGCTCAGCCGGACCTCGGTGACCGGTGCCGCCGCGACTGCGGGGGCGGGGGCGAGCGAGACGGGCGCCTGCTGCGCCGCCGCGACGGCCGCTGCCACGTCGAGGACGCCGTAGCCGAGCTCCGCGGTCCAGCCGCCGCGGCCCGTCGCCGACTGCTCGAGGATGGACGCGACCTCGTCCGCCCGAAGCCGCGGGTTGGCTCCCCACACGAGCGCGGCAGCCCCGGCGACCTGCGGGGCCGCGAAGGACGTGCCGCTGCCGTAGCCGTAGACGCCGCCGGTCGATCCCGGGAGCGCTGTGCGCGGATAGCGCGACGTGGACGAGCTCGCTGACACGGCGCTGAAGACGTTCGCGCCCGGCGCGGCCAGCGAGACGTGCGAGCCGGTGCTCGAGAACCACGCGCGGCCGCCTTCCAGCGTCGATGCCGCGACCGCGAGACCGCGGCCTCCGACGCCGTTCGACCCGACCGGCTGCAGGAGCGCCGCCGGATACTCGACCGGGTTGCCCTGCTGGTAGCCGTTGCCGACGGCGGCCACCAGCAGCGCGCCCTTCGCGACGGCGTAGTCGACGGCGCGCTTCTCGATCGACGACGTCGACGGACCGCCGAGGCTGAGGTTGACGATCTTCGCGCCGTGGTCGACGGCGTAGACGATCGCCGCCGCTTCGTCGACATCCGTGAAGGCGCCCGTCGGGCTGCCGGCCTGGACGACCATCAGCGCCGCGTCGCCGCCCACGCCCGCGATCCCGTCGGCGTTCGACGACGACCCGGCGGCGAGCGCCGCGACGAACGTTCCGTGGCCGTTGTCGTCCGCGACGTCGGCATGCCGCCTGCGGATGCTGTACGTGTGCGGTGCCTTGGCGCCGAGGTCGGGAGCGGCGAGGTCGGCGCCCGTGTCGATGACGGCGATCGTGAAGCCCGCAGCCGCCTGGGCGACCGCCGGAGGCACCTGGTCGGCCCGCACCGCTGCGTACTGCCACTGGAAGGGCGTGGCCGACGCGAGCGAGGCGAGCGCGGGCTCGGCCAATGACCGGCGGGGCGCAGCACGCTCGACACGGAAGATTCCCGGCTCCAGCCCGATCCGGCGCGCGAACCGCTCGACGCTGCCCGCAGGCCGCAGCGCGGCCACGCGGAGGGCCGGAATGCGACGGACGACATGGGCGGGCTGCCGCTCGAGCGCCGCTGCAAGCGACCGCTCGCTCTCGTACGAGACCACGGCCGTGCCGCTCGGCCACGGGGCCGACGCGCCCGGATCGCGTGCGCCCAGGGCGGAGCCGGCGAGCACAAGGGTCGCCAGCATGGCGGAGCCACATCCTTTGACAAGCCGCATCCAGATCTCCCTGATCTGAAGGATTCGTGCGAATCCATTCCGATGATGGGCGATTTCCGGGGAAATTGGTACCCCTCGTTCCGTTACTCTCGCGGGCATGAGCGCCCGGATCGCACCCGGCGGGGGTACGTCGAACATCGCCACCGGCATCCCCGTCCTCGACCACCTGCTCGCGGAGCTCGCGCGGAGCGGCGGGTTCGAGCTCGGTCTCGAGCTACCGCCCGGCGAGGGCGAGGCGGAGGTCGCCGCCGCAGGCACGGCACTCGGGGAGTCGTTCGCGGACGTGCTTCGCGCCGACGGGATGCCCGGCCATGGGACGGCTTTCATGCCTGCCGAGGAGGCGCTCGCACAGATCGTCTTCGAGGTCTCCGACCGGCCGCTCGTCGCAAGCAACGTCGACCTGACCGAGGCGCGCGCAGGCGGTCTCGGCGGAGACCTCGCGGCGCGCTTCCTCGATGCGTTCGCCGACGCGGCCGGTGTGACGCTGCACGTCCGCCTGATCGACGGCGACGACTCCCGTCACGTGCTCGAAGCAATCTTCAAGGCCCTCGGCGCCGCGCTGGCCGCCGCGTCCCGTCCCGTCTGACCGAAGGAGACCCGTGGCAGAGAAGGAGATCGTCCGCACCGAGCGCGCGCCCGCGCCGTTCCAGGGCGCGCCGTACAACCAGGCCGTCAAGGCGGCCGGGCTCGTCTTCGTCGCCGGCCAGCTCGGCCTGCGCCCCGGAGAGAAGGAGCCGCTCGACGGGATCGCGGCGCAGACGGAGCAGGTGATGCAGAACCTGACCGCGATCCTCGAGGAGGCCGGCACCGGTCTCGGCAAGCTCGTGAAGACGACGGTCTTCCTCCAGGATCTCGGCGACTTCGCCGCGATGAACGAGGTCTACGCCGCCCACGTCGGCGATGCGCCGCCCGCGCGGTCGACGGTCGAGGTCGCCAAGCTGCCCTCGGGCGCGCTCGTCGAGATCGAAGCGGTGGCCTTGCTCTAGTCCACAATGGCGGCCGTGTGGACTACGGTCGCCGACTACGTGCATTCGCTCGGGCTCGACGCGTACGTCGTCGGCGGGGCCGTCCGCGACGAGCTGCTCGGCAAGACCCCGCGCGAGCTCGACTTCGTCGTCCCCGGGTTGGGTCACACCGAGCTGCGGGCGGCGCTGGAGCCGCACGGCCGGGTCGAGGACCTCGTTGTGGCAGACCAGCGGGTGGGCGTGCGGCTGTTGCCGCGGGACCGCGAGGCGCGGGCGCTCCAGCCGGCGGGGATCGAGTTCACGCCGCCGCGGGTCGAGCGCTCGACCGGTCCGGGCCGCCACGACTTCGAGATCGTCGCCGACGGCGAGATCTCGCTCGAGCAGGACATGGAGCGGCGCGACTTCACGATCAACGCGATCGCACGCCGGCTCGAGACGGGTGAGATCCTCGACCCGCTCGGCGGCTGCGCCGACCTCGAGCACGGCGTTCTCCGGACGACCGGCCCGACGAGCTTCCGGGACGACCCGCTCCGCATCGTTCGCGGCCTCCGCTTCGTCTCTCAGCTCGACGTCGACCCCGACGAGGACACGCTGGCACAGATGCGCGAGTGGGCGCCGCGGATCGAGCACGTCTCGGGCGAGCGGATCGGCGGCGGCCTCGCGGCCGACGGGATGGGCGAGCTCTCGAAGCTCCTGCTCGGTGCGCACCCGGCGAAGGCCCTCCGGCTAGCGCGGGACACGGGCGCGCTCGCACACGTGCTCCCCGAGCTCGCCGCCGCGATCGGATACGTGCAGCGGAGCGGCCGCCAGCACCTGACCCTCGACGAGCACGTCTTCGCCGTCGTGCAGGCCGCCTCAGACGCGGGCGCACCGCTCGAGGTGCGGCTGGCGGCGCTGCTGCACGATCTGGGCAAGCCCGAGGCGGAGCGAGACGGCGGCGACCACGCAGCGCTCGGGTCGGTCGCGGCCGCGCGCGCCCTGCGTCGGCTCCGCTACCCGACGAGTCTGCGGGACTACGTCGTCAGGCTCGTGCGGGAGCATCCGTTCACTCTGGCCGAGGAGCCCGCGGCCGTCGATGCGCGACGCTTCCTGGCGCGTCACGGCGAGCGCCTCGCAGCCGACCTGCTCGCGCACCGCGCCGCCGACCTCGCCGGGAAGACCGTGCCGCAGGACGAGTGGGAGCGGCTCGACCGCTTTCGCACGCTGCTCGAGCAGGAGCGCTCGCAGCCGCATCGGCTGGCCGACCTCGCCGTTGACGGCTCCGACCTGATCGGGCTCGGCTTCTCCGAAGGGCCGGAGCTCGGGCGCGCGCTGCAGACGCTGCTCGCCGAGGTCGTGGAGGATCCCGAGCGGAACCGGCGCGAGCGTCTGCTCTCTCGCGCCCGGGAGCTCGCGTGATCCACTGGGACGCGCCGGGGCCGTACAAGATCGCCTTCTCGACTCGGCTGGGCGGCGTCAGCGAGGGCCCCTACGCCGCGCTGAACCTCGGCCGGATGACCGGTGACGACGTGGAGCGCGTCGACGAGAACAGGCGCATCCTCTGCGCGGCCGTCGATGCCGACCTGGGGCGGCTCGCGCTCAACCGGCAGGTGCACTCGACGCTCGTCCACCGTGCCGAGGCGGGGGTGCGCGGCGAGCCGGGCGACGGCCTCTGGACGGACGAGCCGGGCCAGCCGATCCTCGCGATGGCCGCGGACTGCCTGCCGATCGCTCTGGCGCGGCGCGAGGGGGCGCCGGCGGTCGCGGTGCTGCACGCCGGCTGGCGCGGCCTGCTCGACGGGATCGTCGCCGTCGGGGTGGAGACGCTCGGCGGCAGGCTCCAGGCGGCGGTCGGGCCCGCGATCGGGCCGTGCTGCTACGAGGTCGGCGAGGACGTGTCTGTGCCCTTCGCCACGGCGTTCGGCGCCGACGTCGTGCGTGACCGCAAGCTCGACCTCTGGACGTCCGCCGAGCGGGCCCTCCAGGCTGCGGGGGTCGACGAGGTGCTGCGCACCGACCTCTGCACGTTCTGCAACCCGAATCTCCTCTTCTCACACCGGCGAACGGGGAAGCCGCGCGGCGTCCAGGGGGTGATCGCCCGTGTCGCCTGACGCTGTGCGCGCGAACCTGGAGCGCATCCGGGCCGAGGTCGGGCCGGACGTGACGGTCGTCGCGGCCACCAAGTACGTCGCGGTCGAGGACATGGCCGTGCTGGCGGAGGCCGGGGTGGAGGTCGTCGGCGAGAACCGCGCCCAGGATCTCGAGCGCAAGCACGCCGCTCATGGGGCCGCGTTCCGCTGGCACTTCATCGGCCACCTCCAGTCGAACAAGGCCAAGGTCGTCAACGGCATCTGCGAGCTCGTCCACTCGCTGGCGTCGGAGACGGCAGCGCAGCGGCTGACCGTGCCCGCGCTCGTCGAGGTGAACCTCTCGGGCGAGCCGTCGAAGTCTGGTGTCGCCCCGGAGGACCTCGCGGCGCTGCTCGCCGCCTATGCGGACGTGCGGGGCCTGATGACGATGCCGCCGGCGGCCGCCGAGGCGGCGGCGTCGCGCCCGTACGTCTGCCGCCAGCGCGAGCTCGCCGCCGAGCACGGCCTCCTCGAGCTGTCGATGGGCACCTCGCAGGACTACCGCGTCGCGGTCGAGGAGGGCGCGACGCTGATCCGGCTCGGCTCGACGCTCTTCGGCGCCCGCGAACAGTGAGCCGGCGCTCAGGGAGGCTTGTGTTGTTCCAACCCAAGCCTCTTCGCTCGCGCGCGTTCGAGCGCGTCCAGCGCGATCGGCAGCTCGACGACCCGCGACGAGCCGAGGGCCAGGCCGACGTCCAGGGCCGCTGCGCGCACCGCCGTTCGCGCCGCGCGCCGCAGCCGCTCGACCCGGACGAGATCGCGGACGCAGTGGTAACCGGGGCGCGGGAGACCCAGCTCGCCGGCGGCGTTTGCGACCGCGCGCCACGTCTCCGCGATCGGGACGGCGTCGCGGTCGAGCGCGACCACGAGGGCGTGGACTCTGGGGTCGCCGCCGGCGAGCGCGAATCTCATCTCCCGAGCGTGCCCGCCGCCGAGCCGCCGTTTGCAACGATTTCGCAACGCGGGACGAAAGGAGGCTTGTGTTGAAACAACACAAGCCCTTTCGTCGGCGGCCGTCCGGCGCGTTCGGCCATAATCTCCTGCTGAGATGGGATTTGCCGACGTCTGGAACCGCACGCTCGTCTACTTCGGCATCGCCGAGGAGGACGACTGGGACGAGGACGGCTACGCGACGAACGAGGACCTCGAGCGCAGCTACGGCGCCCGCGAGCGAGCCAACGTCCGAAGGCTGCAGCCACGTCGCGGTCGCGACTTCGACGACTGGACCGACTCCGAGCCGGAGGCCGCGAGCACCGCGGTGATCCGACCCGCGAGCCGCCTCCGCGGCGTCGAGGCGGTGCCGAACCCCGCGTCGGTGAAGGTGCATCTCGTCCTGCCGCGGAGCTTCAACGACGCCCAGCAGATCGCCGACCGCTTCAAGGACGGCGTCCCGGTGATCATCAACCTCCAGAGCGCCGACCAGGATCTGTCGAAGCGCCTGATCGACTTCGCGAGCGGGCTCACCTACGCGCTCGACGGCGGCATGCAGCGCGTGGCCGACAAGGTCTTCCTGCTGACCCCGCGCAACGTCGAGGTCTCCGCAGAGGAGCGCGCCCGGATGCTCGAGCGCGGCGGCTTCTTCAACCAGGCGTAGGAAACCGCCGCACCGCCGCGAACCGACGATCATGGGCGACGCGCTCGCGAACTTCGTCTACGTCTTCCTGTGGGTGTACCTGCTGCTCCTGTTCGCCTACATCCTGACGTCGTGGATCCGGCTGCCGTACCGGCCGTGGCTGAACCGCGTGCAGAAGTTCCTCTACGACGTCTGCGACCCGTACCTGCGCATCTTCCGCCGCTTCCTGCCGCCGCTGGGGCCGCTCGACCTCTCGCCGATGGTCGCGATCTTCGCGCTCCTGATCCTCCAGAACGTGCTCGTCTCACTGCTCGAGCGACTGTAGAAAGGCGGCGCGCATGGCACTGACACCCGTCGAGATCCGCCACATCCGGATGAGCCGCGGCTTCCGCGGCTACAAGCGCACCGCGGTCGACAGCCTCCTGGTCGAGATCGCAACGAGCTTCGAGGACGTCTGGCGCGAGCGCGCCGACCTCGCCGACAAGGTGGAGCAGCTCGAGCTCGACCTCGTCCGCCACAAGGAGCTCGAAGGGCTGCTGCGGACGACGCTCGTCTCCGCCGAGAGCGCGGCCCAGCAGCTGCGAGAACAGGCGCGCAAGGAGGCCGAGACGATCGTCGGCGAGGCGCACGCCGAGGCCCGGGCGATCGCCCGCCGCGCCTCGTCGGAGAAGGAACGGCTCGAGACCGAGCTGCGCCGGATCAAGTCGCTGCTCCGCTCCGCGCTCGACAGCCTCGACGAGGCGTCGCTCGACGAGCGCGAGCCGGTCGGCGAGCAGACCGGCGAGATCCGCCGCCTGATCAGCTAGTTCGGCGGTCCGCCGGCGCGACTATCCTTCGCCCCGTGGTTGCGCCCACGACAAGATTGCGGTTGCGCGTCGCGCGCCGTGCCTCGGCTCCCGTCGTCGTCGGACGGCACGGCGACTTCTGGGACTTGCGCGTGACGGCTGCGCCCGAGCGCGGGCGGATCAAGATCGTCGAGCTGACCGGCATCGAGCCGGACGAGATCGAGCGACGGCTCGCCATGGCGGGCGGACAGGAGACCGAGACCGGATGAGCATCGACACGGACCACTTCCGCGCCGAACTCGAGCAGGCGCGCGAGCGGCTGCAGAAGACGATCGAGCACCACGACATCGGCACCGCCTCGCTCGAGGAGGCGACCGGCGAGCTCCTCTCCGCCGCAGACAACCATCTGGCCGACGCCGCCACCGAGACCTACGAGCGCGAGCTCGACGAGGGGCTGGAGGAGGACGCGCGCGACCAGCTGCGGCAGGTCGAGAACGCGCTCGCCCGCATCGACGCGGGCACCTACGGCACGTGCGAGGTGTGCGGCAAGGAGATCCCGGTCGAGCGGCTCGAGGCCGTGCCGTCGGCGACGCTCTGCATCGACGACGCGCGGCGGCTCGGCCGGTGAGGAACGTGGGCCGGTGAACGAGCCCGCCCGCCGCGAGCTGCCTTCGCAGGACGTCAGAGTCGGGTCGTCGACGAACGCCCTGCGGCCGATCCTGGCCGCCGAGCGGCCGCTCGGAGCGGGGCTGCGGCAGTGGGCCGGCCTCGCGGCGATCGTGGTCGCGGCAGTTGCCGCCGACCAGCTGACGAAGCAGGTCGTCGCCCGGGCGCTCGCGCTCGGCGAGGAGGTCGAGATCGCCGGTCCTTTCTCGATCCACCACGTGCACAACTCCGGGATCGCGTTCGGGTTCTTCGCGAGCGCGACCTCGATCGTGATCGTCGTGACCGCGATCGCGGTCGCCTGGATGCTGGTCTTCTTCACACGCTCCGGCGCCCGGCACCCGGTGCTGCCGGTTGCGCTCGGGCTCGTGCTCGGCGGCAGCCTCGGCAACCTGCTCGACCGCGTGCGGCTCGGTCATGTCACCGACTTCCTCGACTTCCGCTTCTGGCCTGCGTTCAACCTCGCCGACGTGTTCATCGTCGTCGGCGTGGCCACCCTCTTCGGCGCGCTCGCGGGCGGCGACCGCTCCAAGCGCCGGCCGCCGAGCACCGTTGTCCACTCTCCGCTTTCTCGCCCCTGAGGCGGAGCGGCTCGACCGGGCCGTCGCCGGACGAGCCGAGGTCGGGTCGCGCTCGCTCGCCGAGCGCCTGATCGCGGACGGCGCCGTCCTCGTCGACGGCGAGCCACGCCAGAAGAGCCACCGGCTGGAGGGCGGGGAGGAGGTGGTGGTCGAGCTCCCCGCCGACGCCGGGCCGATGCAGCCCGAGGAGATGAACCTGCACGTCGCCTGGGAGGACGAGCACCTGCTCGTCGTCGACAAGCCCGCCGGCGTCGTCGTCCACCCGGGAACGGGGCACCAGAGCGGCACGCTCGTGCACGGCCTCCTGGCCCACGACGCCGCGGGCGGCGACGAGGACCGGCCCGGGATCGTCCACCGGCTCGACCGCGACACGTCGGGCCTGCTCGTCGTCGCGCGCTCGGAAGAGGCGCACTCGCGCCTGCAGGAGCTGATCCGACAGCGGCTGGTCGAGCGCCGCTATCTCGCGCTCGTGAAGGGGGTGCCGCGCTCCCGGACAGGAAGGATCGAGGCGCCGGTCGGCCGCGACCGGATCGACAAGACCCGGCACTCGCTCGACACGGCGTCACCGCGCGATGCAGTCACCCACTTCGAGGTGCGCGAGCTGCTCGGCCTGCGGGCCCTGCTCGGGCTCCGCCTCGAGACCGGCCGGACGCACCAGATTCGCGTCCACCTGGAGGCGATCGAGCTGCTGATCTCGGGCGACGCGGTCTACGGCTCCGCCGGCGACCTCGGGCTCGAGCGACAGTTCCTGCACGCGGCGGGGCTGGCCTTCGACCATCCCTTCACCGGCGAGCGCGTCGACGTCGACTCCCCGCTTCCCGAAGACCTCGCCACGGCGCTCGAGCGCGCCCGCGCGCTGGCCTGACCGCCGCTACACTGGGCCCGTCCAGTCCTCCGTCCCGGCGACCAGGACGGGTGGGGGTGCCGCTCTCTGGGAGTGGTTCCGCCCGCGCCCCGCCGGCTTGCACCGCAATCAACCGTGAAAGGGGCCATTCCCTTGGCAGTCGTATCCATGCGTGACCTCCTGGAGGCCGGTGTGCATTTCGGCCATCAGACCCGTCGCTGGAACCCGAAGATGAAGCGCTTCATCTTCACCGAGCGCGGCGGCATCTACATAATCGACCTGACCCAGACCTCCGAGCTGCTGCAGGAGGCGCACGATTTCGCGCGCAACCTCGCGGAGCGCGGCGGCACGATCCTGTTCGTCGGCACCAAGAAGCAGGCCCAGGACTCCGTCTCGCAGGAGGCCGGCCGTGTCGGAATGCCCTACGTCGCGAACCGCTGGCTCGGCGGCCTGCTGACGAACTGGCGGACGATCACCGACCGGATCGCGCACCTGCACGAGCTGCGGCGTCTCAAGAGTGAGGGCCAGCTGGAGCTGCTGCCCGCGAAGGAGCGGATCACCCTGCTCGCCGAGCTCGAGAAGCTCGAGTCGAACCTCGGCGGCGTCGCCGACCTGAAGCGCCAGCCCGACGCCGTCTTCATCGTCGACCTCAAGAAGGAGCAGCTCGCCGTGCGCGAGGCGCGCCGGCTCGGGGTGCCGATCATCGCGCTCGTCGACACGAACTGCGACCCCGACGAGGCCGACTACATCATCCCGGGCAACGACGACGCGATCCGCTCCTGCAGCCTGATCGTGAAGGCGATCGCCGACGGCATCGCCGCCGGCCAGAGCAAGGTGACGCCGAAGGAGATGGCCGGCAACGGGAACGGCAACGGCGCAAGCGCCTCCGACGACGCGGCGCCGGCGGCGGAGGGGGAGCCGGCCGCGGAGGCCGAGGCGCCCGCCGCCGAAGCGGCAACCGAGACCGAGGCTGCGCCGGCCGCCGAGGCGGAGGCTGCGCCCGCCGAGCCCGAGGCCGCAGCGCCCGACACCGACGAGGCGCCGGTCTCCGAGGCTTCTGCTTCGGAGGCTCCGGCGGCCGAGACGGCGGCCGCCGAGACGACCGAGGAGGAGACCGCGTGAGCACGACCATTTCCGCATCGCAGGTGAAGGAGCTTCGCGACGCCACCGGCGCGCCGATGATGGATGCGAAGCGCGCGCTGCAGGAGACGGGCGGCGATCTCGAGGCCGCCCGCACGCTCCTGCGCGAGAAGGGCATGGCCCAGGTCGCCAAGCGCTCCGGCCGGGCGACGACCGAGGGCCTCGTCGGCTACCGGATCGCAGACGGCGTCGGCACGATGGTCGCCGTCGGCTGCGAGACCGAGCCGGTGTCGAAAAACGAGGCGTTCCAGGCGTTCGCGAAGCAGGTGCTCGAGACCGTGCACGCCGACGGGGCAGACGCCGTCGAGGCGCTCGAGCAGGACCGCATCGACGTCGGCGCCAAGCTGGGCGAGAACATCGTCGTCGTCGGCGCCGAGCGCTACGAGATCGGCGGCGGCGAGACCGTCAACGCCTACGCGCATCCGCCGGCGAACAAGATCGGCGTCATCGTCAAGCTCGAAGGCGGCAGCGAGGAGCTGGCCCGCCAGCTCGCGATGCACATCTCGTTCGCGGCTCCCGAGTGGACGACGAAGGACGACGTGCCGGCCGAAACGGTCGAAGCAGAGAAGCAGGTCTACCTCAACTCGGACGAGCTCGAGGGCAAGCCTGAGCAGGCCAAGGAGAAGATCGTCGAGGGCATGCTCGCGAAGCGCTTCTTCGCGATGCAGCCCGGCGGCGTCCTCACCGAGCAGCCGTTCATCCACGACGCCGCCAAGACCGTCGGCCAGGCGCTCGCGGAGGCCGGTGCGCGTGTCGTCGCGTTCAAGCGCCTCTCTGTCGCAGAATAGGGGCGTGACGACGCCTCAACAGGAGCTGGAGCGGCCGCCCTCGGGCGCCGCTCCCGCCTTCCGCCGGGTCCTGCTGAAGCTCTCGGGCGAGGCCCTGATGGGCGACCACGACTACGGCACCGACCCGAAGACGGTCGAGGCGATCGCCCGCGAGATCGTCGAGGTGCAGACGGAGGGGCTCGAGCTGGCGATCGTCGTCGGCGGCGGGAACATCTACCGCGGCATCTCCGCCGCGGCCGAGGGGATGGACCGCGCCACGGCGGACTACGCCGGGATGCTCGCGACCGTCCTCAACGCCCTGGCGCTCCAGGACGCGCTCGAGCGGCTCGGCGCCGACACCCGCGTTCTCTCCGCGCTCGAGGTCTCCGAGGTCGCCGAGCCGTACATCCGCCGGCGCGCGATGCGCCACCTCGAGAAGGGCCGCATCGTCATCTTCGCGGCCGGGACGGGCAACCCGTTCTTCACGACCGACACCGCGGCCGCGCTGCGCGCCCTGGAGATCGGCGCCGAGGCGATCCTGATGGCGAAGAGCGGGATCAGGGGCGTCTACGACGGCGACCCGAAGCAGGATCCGGACGCCACGTTTC
>JANPKC010000328.1:0-4276 GCA_031425855.1 Actinomycetes bacterium
ACGCGCTCGGCCTCGGGCCGGAACGCACGGCCGGCCTCGGTGAGGACGACACCGCGGCCGACGCGGACGAAGAGCTCGACGCCGAGCTCGGCCTCGAGCGAGCGCACCTGCTCCGAGAGCGACGGCTGCGCGAGGTAGAGCGACCGGGCGGCGCGGCTGAAGGAGCCGTGCTCGGCGGTGGCGAGGAAATAGGTGAGCTGCTGCAATGTCATAGGCGTTCCCTATGGAACTTCAAGAGAACTCAGACTAGCCCTTCTGCTCGGGTGCCCCTACCGTGAGCTGCATGTTCCGGTTCCGGTCAGCCGAGCGCTCGGGCGCAGCGCTCTGCCTCGTCGCAGGCGCCTCGTTCGCGCTCCAGCCCGTGCTCGTCCGGATCGCGTTCGACGGCGGCGGAACGGTCGCGTCGGTCGGTGCGATCCGCTTCGCGCTCGCGGCTGCGGTCCTCGCCTTGCTCGCCCGCAGGGCGCTCGCCGCCGCGCCGCTCCTGACGCTGCTGCCGCCGTTCGCGCTCGGCGCGACGATCTACGGCCTCGAGACCGGCCTCTTCTTCGCCTCGCTCGAGCGGATCGACGTGTCGCTCGCCTCGCTCCTGATGTGCAGCTACCCCGCGCTCGTCGTCGTGGGCGCCGTCGTCCTCCGGCGGGAGCGCGCATCCAGGCGGCGCGCCGCTGCGCTCGCCGTCGCGCTCACCGGCGTCGCGCTCGTGCTCGCGGGCGGCGTCGGCGGGGCCCTCGACCCGGTCGGGATCGCGCTCGCTCTGGCCGCGGCGGTGTCGTATGCGCTCTACGTGCTCGTGTCCGACCGGATGCTCGGGACGACGGAGCCGCTCGTGCTGGCGACGATGCTCTGCGCCGGCGCGGCGGTCGCGTTCACGGCCGGGGGTGCGGCGACGGGCTCGCTCGAGGCCGCGCGACCAACGACACTGCTCGTCGTCGGCGCGATCGCGCTCGTCGCGACGGTCCTGCCGATCGCAGCGTTCCTCGGCGGCGTGAAGCGGATCGGCCCGTCCCGGGCGACGATTCTCGGCACGATCGAGCCGCCCGTGACGATCGCGCTGTCGGCGCTCGTCTTTGGCGAGCGGCTCGGCGGCGTCCAGTTGCTCGGCGCGGGGCTCGTCGTCTCCGGCGTCGTGATCCTGCAGCTGCGCCGTCGGCCGAAGCTTCGCCCTGTGCCGAAACCGGTGCCTCAGCCCGCTCGTGAACCGCTCCCGAACACCGAACGTATTGCTGCGTGAACGTTAAGGATGTGTAGAGATCGACAAATCTGTGAAATGAAAGAGCGCCCACCGGCGTTCTAACTAGCGGCGACGCACCCGGCGGCCCGTGAGGCTGCCGCGACGACTGTGTCGGCTAGCACCCGAACACCTTGGAGGAACAATTGCGCACGGATGAAGCTTTGGGCACTGACGCCCTGGAATTGAACTCGGCCATCACCGCCTTCCTGCACGACGCAGAGGAGCGGGGGCACGTGGCCGGCGCCGAGCTCGACGCGCTGCAGGTCGAGCACGATCTCGACGAGGAGGCCGTCGAGGCGCTCCGCGCCGCCCTCGCGGCGGCCGACGTCGAGATCGAGGAGACCGCCGACGGCACCGAGGTGGAGCTCGACCTCCGCCCGTCGGCGCCGAGCGGCACGACCGACAGCCTGCAGCTCTTCCTGAACGAGATCGGCCGCCACGAGCTGCTGACCGCCGCCGAGGAGGTCGCGCTCGCGAAGCGGATCGAGAAGGGCGACCAGGTCGCGAAGGAGCGGATGACGAACGCGAACCTGCGGCTCGTCGTCTCGATCGCCAAGCGCTACCAGGGCCACGGCCTGCCGCTGCTCGACCTGATCCAGGACGGGACGATCGGCCTCAACCGCGCGGTCGAGAAGTTCGACTACCGCAAGGGCTTCAAGTTCTCGACCTACGCGACGTGGTGGATCCGCCAGGCCTGCCAGCGCGCGGTCGCGAACCAGTCGGACACGATCCGGATCCCGGTGCACGTCCAGGAGCGCCGGCTGAAGCTGCGGCGCGCCAAGCAGCAGCTCGAGGCGACGCACGGCCGGGCGCCGACGATCGAGGAGCTCGCGCAGGCGACGGAGCTGAAGGAGCACCACGTCGAGGAGGCGCTCGACGCCGTCGAGGCGTCGGTCTCGCTGAACCAGACGATCGGCGACGGCGACGGCGAGCTCGGCGACCTCTTCGCCGACCGCACCGCCGAGGACCCGATCGAGTCCGCCGACCTCTCGCTCGAGCAGCAGCGGGTCCGCGACGCGCTCGCCGACCTGCCGGAGCGGGAGCGGCTCGTGCTCGAGCTGCGCTTCGGCTTCGTCCAGGGCGAGGAGGGCGCGAGCCTCGAGCAGATCGGCAAGAAGCTCGGCCTCACGCGCGAGCGGATCCGGCAGCTCGAGACGACCGCGCTCGGCCGCCTCGAGGAGAAGCTCCGCACCGAGCCGCTGCCCTCGCGCGACCGACTCGCCGGCGCAGCCTAGACCGCAGGGAAGCTACATCCCCGGTAGGCCTAGTCCGCCTAGGCCGCCGGGGAGCATCCCCTGCATCTTCGACTCCATCAGCGCATTGGCGCTGCGGAGCGCCTCGTTGACGGCGGCGAGGATCAGGTCGGAGAGCATCTCGGGGTCGTCCGGGTCGATCGCCTTCGGGTCGATCGAGATCGCGACGATTTCCCCGCCGCCGGTGGCCTTCACGGTCACCATCCCGCCGCCGGCCGAGGCCTCGACGACCTCGTTCGCGGCTTCCTCCTGCACCTGCTGCATCTGCGACTGCATCTGCTGGGCCTGCTGCATCAGCTTGTTCATATCGAATTTGCTCATCGCGTCTCCTCGACTTCCTGGGCGTCGAACGTGTCCTTGAACATGGAGATCAATGCGTCCTCGGTCAGCTGCTCGTCCTCGTCCTCCGGCTCGACCCCCTCGCCGAGCGACAGCGTCACGCCGAGCCGGTGGCCCGTGACCTCGTAGAGCGCGTCGCGGATGACGGTGACGTTCTTCGGCTCCTCCGCCTGGCGCCGGTGGAAGTCCGCGGTGGCCGGGAACTCGAGCGTCAGAGTCTCGCCGTCGAGCGCCGCGGGGCGCGCCTCGCCGAGCAGCGACGCGACCGGGATCGAGCGCGACTGGACGGCGGGGAGGACGGTTCGCTGCCACGCGTCCTGGAGCTGGTCGAGTGCCAGCGGCGGGCCCTCGGCCGTGGCGGTCGGCGCGGCCTGCTCGGGAGCGGGCCGCGGCGCGACAGGCGTCGGCTCGGGAGTCGCGGCGGACGGGGTGGGAGCGGAGGGCGCAGGCGGCGGCACGACCGGTGCTCCGGCCAGCCGCTGCTCCAGCTGCTCGACCCTGAACGCGAGCGACTCGCGCGAGAGGTCGGAGCCGGGGCTCGTGACCTTCACGAGCGCGAGTTCGAGCGGCAGCCGCGGGTCGGCGCCCTGGCGCGAGTCCTCGACGGCGACGGCCAGCAGGTCGCAGAGGCGGAGCACGGTCGGCGTCGGCAGCTGATTGGCCTGCTCGCGCAGGCGCTCGCGCGTCTCGTCGGTGACCGGCAGCGAGTCGGGGACGTGGCCCATGTGCTGCACGAGCAGCAGGTGACGCAGGTGCTCGAGCAGGTCGACGACGAGCCGGCCGAGATCCTGGCCCTGCTCGGCGAGCTCCTCTAGGAAGGTCAGCGCGCCGGCGGTGTCGCGGTCGACGATCGCGTCGCAGAGCCGGAAGAGCGCGTCCTCCTCGACCGCGCCCAGCAGCTGCAGCACCGACTGGACGTCGATCTGGTTGCCGGTCGCCGATGCGAGCTGGTCGAGCGTCGAGACGGCGTCCCGGAACGAGCCGCGCCCGCCGCGCGCGATCAGGGCGAGCGCCGCGTCGGGCACCTCGATCTGCTCGGCGTCGGCGATCCGCCGCAGTACCCGCACGAGCTCGGGCAGCCGCGGCCGCGCGAAGACGAAGGTCTGGCAGCGCGAGCGGACGGTCGCCATCACCTTCGAGAGCTCGGTCGTGCAGAAGACGAAGACGAGGTGGGGCGGGGGCTCCTCGATCAGCTTCAAAAGCGCGTTCCAGGCCGGGTCTGTGAGCTGGTGCGCCTCGTCGAGGATGTAGACCTTGTAGCGGCCCTCAGCGGGCTGGAGGACGACGCGCTCGCGGATCTCCCGGATGACGTCGATCCCGCGCTGCGAGGCGGCGTCCATCTCGACGACGTCGAGCGACGTCCCGTTGGCGATCGACACGCAGGGGTTGCAGACCTTGTCGGGGGTCGCCGTCGGGCCGGCGACGCAGTTGAGCGCCTTCGCGAGGATCC
>JANPKC010000329.1:0-3058 GCA_031425855.1 Actinomycetes bacterium
GCGTTCGGCCGGAATACGCTGGCGCCTTCGATCGCGCCGTAGATGTTGATCTGGCTGGCGCCACCGGTGATCGGCGAGAGCAGCGACTGGTCGAGGTTGATCCCGAGCACCTCGGCCGTCCCGAGCTGGACGATCCCGTAGACGGCGTTCGCGACGAACCCGGCCATGAAGACGGCGAACGTCGTCCAGTAGAACCGCTCGCTCCGCCGCGCCAGGTAGGCGAGCCCGACGACGAGGAAGAGGAAGTGGAGCAGGAACTTGAACATCCCCTTCGCCCACTGCGCCAGCGCCTGCTCGGTCTCGAGGTTGAAGAAGCCGACGAGGTAGACGGCGAGGAACGCGAGGAAGAAGAGGCCGGCGGTCGCCGCGCCCCAGGCCAGCCGGCGGTCGCCGCTGCCGACGCGGGTGCCGAGCCAGGCGACAAGGAAGACGCCGGTGAGGACGTCCGAGAGGCTGAGCGTCCCCGCCACCTCCCACTGCAGCTTCGCGAAGCTGACAGTGAAGACGGTCGCCAGAAAGAGGAACTCGACGACCGGGCCGGGCCTCGAACGGCTCACGATCTCGGTCAAAGCAGCGAGCGGACGAGCTCCGCGAGCTCCTCGGCGCGGGCGCGGCGCGAGAGGCGGTAGCGCGTGTCCTCCGGGATCTCGGTCGCGGGCAGGCCGCCGTTCGCGAAGCGCGCGTGCAACTCGGCGAGCGCGGCCTTGATCGCCTCGACGTCGTCCGGCGGCGCGACGACACCCGCTCCCGTCTCGCGGATCAGGTCGGCGGCGGCCCCGTCCGGGGGCACGAGCGCGAGGATCGGCCGCTCCGCCGCGAGGTACTCGAATACCTTGCCGGAGAGGACGCCTTTGCCGCGACCGCCTGCGTCGGGGATCAGGAGCAAGAGCGCCTCCGAGTCGCGCTGCAGCTCGAGCGCCTGCTGGCGCGGCGCGTACGGGACCAGCTCCAGCCTGTCGCCGAGCCCCCGCTCGGCCGCCCACTCCCGGTCGGTCGAGCGGAAGTCGCCGAGGAAGCGCGCCTGCACGTCGAGGCCCGACTCGTCGAGCGCGGTCAGGAACGGGCGCGGGTCGCGCTTGCCGAAGAAGCTGCCGGTGTGCGTGATCCGGAAGCGCTTCCCGGGCGTGTAGTCGAGGCCGGCAAAGTCGTCGAAGTCGCAGCCGTTCGAGATCGTCACGACCTTCCCCTTCGGCGAGAAGCCGCGCGCCTCCTCGGCGATCGCGTCGGAGACGCACGTGATCGCGTCGGCGGAGTGGGCGACGAGCCGGGCGACGCCCTCGTCGACCTTCTCCTTCGCGCGGACCGCCATGCTCTCCGAGCGCCGGTGGGGGTGCGCGACCAGCGAGTCGCGCAGGTCGGCGACCCACTTCGCGCCCGTCGCCCGCTTCACGGCCGCGCCGACGAGATGGATCGAGTTCGGCGGCGAGGTGGTGACGACGACGTCGATCTTCTCCTTGCGCGCGATCCGGATCGCAGCGGGGATCGCTGTCAGGTTCCAGCTCACGTTCTCGTCCGGGACGAGCAGGCGCCGCGACGCGAGCCTCGCGTGGATGAGCGCGCGCTCCAGCCCTTCCTTCCCGTGCAGCTCCTCGGCCGGCTTCCGCCCCTTCGGCCCGAGGTAGCGGGCGCGGTGCACCCACGCCTGCGTCGGCTGGCGCAGGTCGGCGTCCTGGTGGATCCACTTCGAGTCGTCCGGCGCGAGCACGTGCGTCTCGACCCCGAGCGCGGGCAGGTACTGGGCGAACTTGAGCGGCCGCTGGACGCCGCCGCCGCCCGCGGGCGGCCAGTAGAGCGAGACGAGCAGCAGTTTCACGCGCCCGATGCTACTCGGGTCGTAGATTCCCGCCGTGGCCATCCTGGGCATCGACGTGGGCGGAACCTTCACCGACGCCGTCCTGCTCGACGGCGACGAGATCCGGACGGCGAAGGTGCCGACGGCGCGGAACCAGGAGGAGTCGGTGCTCGCGGCGGCGGAGGCGGTCGGCGCCGCGCACCTGGAGCGCTTCACGCACGGGACGACGATCGCGACGAACGCGCTGCTGGAGCGGCGCGGCGCCCGGACGGCGCTCGTCGCCACCGAGGGGTTCGAGCACGTGCTCCACCTGCGGCGGCAGGACCGGGCACACCTCTACCGGCTCTGTGCCGCGCATCCGGAGCCGCTCGTCCCGCTCGAGCGCTCGTTCGGCGTCCGCGGGCGCATCGGCTCGGAAGGAGAGCCGGCGCCGCTCGACCTCGCCTCGCTGCCGGACGTCGGCGATGCCGAGGCGATCGCCGTCTGCCTGCTCTTCTCCTTCCGCGACCCGTCGCACGAGCGCGCGGTCACAGCCGAGCTGCGGCGGCGGCATCCGGACGCTCACGTCGTCGCCTCGCACGAGTCGGCACCCGAGTTCCGCGAGTACGAGCGCGCGTCGACGACGGCCGCGGACGCCTACCTGAGCCCGCTGCTCGGCCGCTACCTGCACGCGCTCGCCGCGCGCTGCGAGGAGGTGGGGCTGCCGGTGCCGCTGATCATGCGCTCGTCCGGCGGCGTCGCCCCGCTCGAGGAGGCCGCGGCGCACGCGGCCCGCGCGCTGCTCTCGGGGCCTGCAGCCGGGGTGGTCGGCGCATCGCGCGTGGCTCGGCTCGCCGGGATCGAGAACGCGCTCGCGTTCGACATGGGCGGCACCTCGACCGACGTCTGCGCGATCGTCGGCGGCGAGGCGACCCGCTCGAGCGAGCGCCTCGTCGGCGGCCTGCCGATCCGGCTGCCGACGCTCGACGTGCACACCGTCGGCGCGGGCGGCGGCTCGATCGTCTGGCGCGACGCGGGCGGCGCGCTCCGGGTCGGCCCGCAGAGCGCGGGCGCCGAACCCGGGCCGGCCTGCTACGGGCGGGGCGGCGAGCTCGCGACCGTCACGGACGCTAACCTGCTGCTCGGCCGGCTCCCCGACCGGCTCGCGGGAGGCCTCGGGCACGACCGCGCGGCCGCCGAGCGCGCGCTCGCCCCGGTCGCCCCATCGCCGGAGGACGTGATCGAGGTCGTCGACGCCGAGTTGCTGGCCGCGCTCCGGGTCGTCTC
>JANPKC010000330.1:0-3568 GCA_031425855.1 Actinomycetes bacterium
CTCTCCGTCAGCGAGATCGCGAAGCCGCCCGCCAGCCGGAAGCCGATCGTCACCGCCTGGGTGACGGACGAGCGCAGCTCCGACGCCTACACGCGCCTGCGGGCGCACCTCGCGGAGGGACGGCAGGCGTACGTCGTCTGCCCGCTGATCGAGGAGTCGGCCACGTCGACGGCGCGCGCCGCCGAGCAGGAGGCGGAGCGGCTGCGCCTCGGCGAGCTGAGCGGCTTCCGCGTCGGCTGCATGCACGGGCGACTGAAGCCGGCCGAGCGGCGTGAGCTGATGGCCCGCTTCAAGGCCGGCGAGCTCGACGTGCTCGTCGCGACAACCGTGATCGAGGTCGGCGTCGACGTCCCGAACGCGACGATCATGATCGTCCAGGAGGCCGACCGCTTCGGGCTCGCCCAGCTGCACCAGCTGCGCGGCCGCGTCGGGCGCGGGGGAGAGCAGTCGTACTGCCTTCACGTCTCGTCGGGCTCGAAGTAGGAGCTGACCGAGAGCGCGCGCGAGCGGCTGGAGGCGATGGTCGCCTCGACCGACGGCTTCGAGCTGGCGGAAAAGGATCTCGAGATCCGCGGCGGCGGCGCTCTGCTCGGCGCGCGCCAGTCCGGCCTCTCGGACCTCCGCTTCGCCCGGATCACACACGACCGCGAGCTGCTCGAGCGCGCTCGCGACGCGGCCCAGTCGCTCCCGATGGGCACGATGGCGCCGGAGGTCGAAGCGATGCGCGGCGGGGCCGAGCATCTGGGTGACTCCAAAGCGATGTTTCCTCTTCGGACCCGAGAAGGCGTGTTGTCGCCCGGCGCACGAGATGCGTGACGATGAACAGCACCCCGAGAGGGATCGCCGCTACGAGCGAGAGCAACGCTGCGCCCATCCCGAACGTGAGGTTGCAGTTGGTCTCGTCGATTCCGCAGGACGCCGAACCCGGCCGGGTCTGCCCCAAAACGAGCATCGTCGTGAACACGCCTGCGCCGACCACGACGCCCGACGCGAAAGGGAGCGTCACAACCGCGGCCCAGGGCGCGCGTGAGGAAAACGAGAAAAGGCCGCCCAACGCCGCTGTTAGGAGGAGGCTGCCTCCGCTGACGATCGCCCACATGGCGAGCCAGTGACGGGCCGTCGCGTCGTCCGCCGGCATCGCCTGATCGTGTTCTGCCCAGCGGGTCACGATAACCGTCGAGATCACAGTTGTCACGCCGATCAGACTTAGATACACAGCGAGCCCGATTTCCTCGCGAGGAGTCAGATCTATCACTGAAGGCACGCTAGCCAAGTTCAACTCGGACAGACCACGGCCCTCTAGTGTGGTAACATGTGACCACAGTGACCCGGATCGGAATCCGTGAGCTCCGCGACACCCTCACGCAAACGCTTCGGCGTGTCCGAAACGGCGAGTCGATCGAGGTCACCCACGACGGGAAGCCGTTCGCGATGATCGTCCCGCACCAGGAGGATCGGGTCGCGCAGTTGATCGCGGAGGGAAAGGTGCGGCCGCCTCTAAGGCCGCTCTACCCCTTGCCCGAGCCGGCACCGGTGACGGGGCCGATGACCGCAAGCGAAGCACTGGAAGACGACCGCGGCGACTGACGCTCTCTATGCGGATGCGTCGGCCCTCGTCAAGCTCGCGGTCGACGAGGCGGAAACCGCGGCCCTTCGCGCCTACCTTGGGACAGACACGCCCGCGCTCATCAGCTCCGCGCTCTCACTGCTCGAGGTGCAGCGCGGCGCGAGGATCGCGGACGTCGCGGGCTTGGGGGCGCAGCGCGCGCGGGCCGTTCTCGACGGCCTAGAGATCGTTGACTTGGACCGGAGCCTCCTCGAGGAAGCAGTGTCCTATTCCTCCGCCAGCGTTCGTTCGCTCGATGCGATCCATCTGGCGAGCGCCGTTCGCGTCGGAGCTCGCCGGATGCTCGTCTACGACCGCCGCCTCGCCGAGGCCGCTGCTGCGGCTGGTCTCGAGGTGCTACACCCGGGCGCATGAGGATCATCGCCGGCACGCACCGCGGCGCCCGGATCGCGGCGCCGAAGGGGCTGGCCACCCGCCCGACCGGTGACCGCGTCCGCGAGGCGGCGTTCAACCTGATCGGGCCGGTCGACGGCGCCACAGTGCTCGACCTCTTCGCCGGGTCGGGCGCGCTGGGGATCGAGGCGCTCTCGCGCGGGGCCGCGAGCGTCACCTTCGTCGAGAGCGACCGGGCCGCCTGTCGCACGATCTCGGAGAACCTCCAGCGCCTTCGGCTGACCGGCGCGCGCGTCACCTGCGCCGACGCGGTCTGGGAGCTGCGGCGCGAGACACGCACGTACGACCTCGTCCTCGTCGACCCGCCCTACGAGGCATGGGCGGAGCTCGAGTCCAAGCTCGCGGAGCAGCTGCCGAGGGTGCTCGCTCCGGACGGGCTGCTCGTCGTCGAGACCGGCGCCCGCACGGAGCCGGCGCTTCCGCTTCCGCTTCGCACCTCGCGGCGGTACGGTTCCGCGCGGCTCACCCTCTTCGAGCCCTCCCCATGATCACCGCCATCTGCCCAGGCAGCTACGACCCGGTCACGAACGGCCACCTCGACGTGATCGAGCGTGCCGCATCGATCTTCGACCGCGTCGTCGTCGGCGTCGTCGGCCACCCGCGCCACAAGACCCCGCTCTTCGAGCTCGACGAGCGCGTCGGCTTCCTGCAGGAGGCGCTGGCCGGCTCGGAGAACGTCGAGGTCGCCGTCTTCTCCGAGCTCGTCGTCGAGTTCGCCCGCCGCTGGCAGGCGAAGGTGATCGTGAAGGGCCTCCGCGTGATCTCGGACTTCGAGTGGGAGACCCAGATGAACCAGCTCAACCGCCACCTCGCCCCCGAGATCGAGACGGTCTACGTGATGGCCAGCCCGGCCGTCAGCTTCGTCTCGTCGAGCGGCGTGAAGGAGATAGCCGCCTTCGGCGGAAAGGTTGACGAACTCGTGCCGGAGACCGTGGCGCGCCGGCTCGCGGAGAAGTTCCCGAACGGCCGACCCGGCGCCCCGGAAAATCCCAGGGAATAACCAGGAAAGTAGACTTAGGAGCCATGGACGTTCTCGTACTGATCGACAAGCTCGACGACCTCGTGCACAACGCGAAGGCCGTCCCCCTCACGGATCAGGTCCGGATCGACCGCGAGGAGATCTACGACATCCTCGACCAGATGCGGGCGACCATCCCCGAGGAGATCAAGCAGGCGCGCTGGATCGTCAAGGAGCGGCAGGAGATGCTGGCCGAGGCGAAGCGCGAGACCGACCGGATCCTCGGCGAGGCGCGCGAGCAGGCCGTGCGCGAGGCGTCTCAGACGGAGATCGTCAAGCTCGCGGAGCGGCAGGCGCAGGAGATCGTCGACGACGCCCGCCGGCAGGCGCGCGAGACGCGGCTCGAGATGGAGGACTGGGCGGACGACATCCTCGCCAACCTCGAGTCCAATCTCGATCGTTTCCTCAGCGCCGTCCGGCGCGGCCGCGAGAAGCTGCACGAGCGCTCGCAGGAGTCGGTCGTCGCAGGCGTCGGCCCGCGCGAGCCGGCCGACGACGCTTCGTACCTCTAGCCCGCAGCGAGCACGGGC
>JANPKC010000331.1:0-6907 GCA_031425855.1 Actinomycetes bacterium
TCCCGCTGCCGTGCTGCACCTTGCCGTCCCCGAACGCGACCTCCCAGCGCACGACCGGCTTCGGCAGGCTCACGTACGGCTCGAAGGTGACGTCGAGCGGCGCGTCGCCCTTCGCGGGATCGGCGGTCAGGCGCAGCTGCATGCTCGTGGGCGGGCCGGTCGGCAGCGAGCCGCCGCGCGCCTTCGCGCCGATCGGCGTGATGCAGCGGCGGTACTCCGCGCGGGAGCCGGCCTTGGCGCCGAGGTCGTACTGCGACTTCGGCCGGGCGTCGTAGTAGGCGGCGAGCCTCGTCCGCTTGCGGGTCTTCAGGAACTGGCAGATCCGCCTGACGAAGTCGGGATCGTCGACGGCGAGCCCCCACTCCGGCAGCGCATACGGCTTGCCCGGATGCGCCCGGTAGAGCGCCTCGTTCGCCGCGTGCGACGCCGAGCCGACCGTGCTCGCGAAGATGTCGTTGCCGACCATGTCGACGAAGGCATCGCCGGGGTAGAACTCCTGCGCGGGCCTTGCGCTGCGCGCGTCGAAGCCCGCGATCGGGTTCCAGATCACGGTCAGCAGCGGCGCCTTGTTGACCGCGAGATCGCGTCCCACGGGCGGCATCCCGAGCGCGCGCAGCTTCGCGTCGACGTCGCCGCCGTGGAAAATCAGGGAGGCGCGCCGGAACGCCTGCTTGTACGCGGCGGGAGCATGCGAAGGCCCTTTCGAAGTGCCGTTCGGGCGAACGGGCGAGTAGTGGTTCTTCGGGTTGTTCATCTCCGCCAGCACGCGCACGTAGAGCTCGCCTCCGTACGCGGCGATCGCCTGGTTCACCGCGACGAGATACCCGTCGCCGCGGCCCGCCGCGATCTGCGCAGGCGTGATCGCCTCGGTGCGGGCGCGCCCCTGGTCGGTGCCGAGGTGGATCATCGGGACGGGCTTCAGCCCGGCGAGGAGCTGCTCGAACGACGACCCCCAGGTGCTCCCCTGCCCCCAACCGAGGAAGATGTGGCGCACCTGCGAGTCCTGGCCGGTCTGGCTCTCGAATCGGTCGGCCTGGCCGGCCACCCCCAGCAGCGGCCGGTTGACGGCATCCGAGGCACCCTGTGCGGACGCCGTCCCGGCGGCGAGCACGAGCGCCATCGCGAGAAGCGGGAGCGGCCGCATCGATCCAGTATTGGACGAAAGGGGGACGGCGTCCAGAAGGTCTAGACGACTGGCCAGGCTCGCAATTGCGCTAGGGCCTCGCGCAGGAACCCGTGTGTCGCGTCGAGCTCGGACACCCCCGACCGCTCGACGTTCTCGGCGATCGTGCTGTAGGAGACCGCATGGTGGAGCGGCGTCACGATCCGCGCCAGCTCGACCGCTTCGGCCGGGACCGCCCCGTTCCAGGCGACGACGTACGCGTCGAGCACCGCCGCGCGGGCTGCCTCGTCATCCATCCACTGCAGCGAGTGGAGGTCGATCAGCGGGTGCGCGACACAGGCGTCCGTCCAGTCGAAGAAGGCCAGCTCGCCGTCGATCCGAGCGGCGTTGCCCGGATGGAGGTCGCCGTGGACGAGCGTCGCCGGCAGGCCGAGCGCATCGAGGCGGCGGCACGCTCGCTTCATCGCAGGCGCCAGACGCTTCAGCTCCGCCGTCTCCTCGGGCGCGAGGCGGGCGACCGCGACGGGATTCGCGAAGAGCGGGTCGAGCTGGGACTCGAGCACGTGCAGGCGCCGGTCGAGACAGCCGGCCGCGAGGAGCTCGTCGACCAGCGGCACGCTACGGCGTTGGAGCGCTGCAAAGCGGCTGAACAGCTCGCGGCGGGTCTCGAGCGGCTCGCTCCAGCCGAAGAGCTCCTCGAACTCGGCGAGGAGCAGCCAGCCTCGTTCGGGCTCGACGGCGAGCGGCGCGGGCACGTAGCCGGGGAAGCGGGCGGCGAGCTCGGCGGTCACCGCCGCCTCGTCGACGAAGAGCGGCAGCGGCGCCGACACCTTGAAGTAGAGGTCGGGGCCGTCAGTCCGCACGCGCAGCACCGCCGAGATGCTCCACGTCTTCACCTGCTCGACCGCGATCACGGTGTGACCGAGCCGCGCGGTCTCCTGGGCGAGCCACTCTCGGACTCCCGGAAGCCAGCCCGGGCGTGCCCACGGCGGCCGCGCGGACGGGACGTCGCCCCGGTCGAGCTCCTCGAGGTAGCCCTCCAGCAGCGACCGCTGGTCCTCGTCCTTCAGTCGCAGCCCGTCGAGGTCGCCGCGGGCGACCCAGCGGCCATGCGCCGGCCGGCTCCACTCCGGATCGGACAGCTCGAGCTCGAGGACAGCCTCGTCCTCGCCGAACCGGAGCTGGCGCAGGAGCCAAGGGCGCGTCCCGAGCCGGCGCTCGAACGCGTCGACGATCGCGTCGGCCTGCGCGATCCAGACATCGCCCGCGACCACACGGGGCAGTCGCCACTCCCGGTCGGATCGGAGCACGAGGACGCTCGGCTCGACCGGATGACGGAGCGCGCCGTAGAGCCTCATCCGAGGATGCGGCCGCGCACCTCGCCGAGCGGCTCGCCGCGGAGCACGACCTCGTCTCCGTCCTCCAGGAACGTCCGCTCGCCGCCGTCGTCGAGCCGGACCGGCTCGCTCCCGTTCCAGGTCAGCTCGATCAGGCTGCCCTCGCTGCCGCGTTTCGCGCCGGAGATCGTCCCCGACGCCATCAGGTCGCCGGTGCGGATGCTCGCGCCGTTCGAGGTCGCGTGCGCGAGCTGCTGCGGCATCGTCCAGTAGAGGCCGCGCGCGTTGCCGCGGGAGATCACGGTGCCGTTGAGCTCGACCTCGAGCGGCAGGTCGAAGGCCCAGTCTCCGTCGGCGCGAAGGTGCGGCAGCGGCTCGGGCTCCTGCGGCGGCGCGGGGACGCGGCGCTCCTCGAGCAGCGCCAGCGGCGTCACCCAGGCGGAGATCGACGTGGCGAAGCTCTTGCCGAGGAACGGGCCGAGCGGCACGTACTCCCACGCCTGGATGTCGCGGGCGCTCCAGTCGTTGACGAGGACGACGCCGAAGACGTGCTCGGCGAACGCGCTCGCAGGCACGGGCTCGCCGAGGCGGCTCGGCCTGCCGACGACGAAGCCGAGCTCGAGCTCGATGTCGAGCCTGCGCGAGGGGCCGAAGGCCGGAGCGTCGGCGTCCGGCGGCTTCGACTGACCGCTGGGACGCGTGATCGGCGTGCCGCTGACGACGACGGTGCCGGCGCGGCCGTGGTAGCCGACCGGGAGGTGGCGCCAGTTCGGCAGCAGCGGCTCCGAGTCGGGCCGGAACATGCGGCCGAGATTCGTCGCATGCTCGAGCGAGGAGTAGAAGTCGACGTAGTCGGCGACGGTGAAGGGCAGCTCGGGCTCGATCTCGTCGAGCCCGTACGAGCGGCCGCCGAACTCGGCCGCGGCAACCGCCTCCCACGTCACCTTCTCCCACGCCTCGCGGCCCTGCGGCAGCAGCTGGTCGAGCGAGCCCGGCCCGAGGTCGACGACGGCGTCGCCGCGGCGGAAGCCGAGCCGCCGCTCCCCGTCCCGGCGGAATGTCCCGAAACCGACCGTCACAGGATCCCCAGCTCCTGCAGCTCCTCGACCGGCTCGAAGAAGGAGCAGCTGCCGACGGCGACGAGCTGCTCGCGACGGACACGCTCGAGCTGCTCCGCGCCGGCCTCGCGACCGTTCCACCGCAACGAGCGCGAGTCGAGGGCGACCTCGCCGCTCAACGCCGCCTCGTCGGCGAACGCGCAGGCAGCGAGCACGTTGAGGAAGCCGTGCCTACCCTCGGCCGCGAGCGGATGGTGCAGCCCGGCGGTCGCCTTGAACGGGACGCCCGCGTCGTGGCAGGTGGCGAGAAAGGCTCCGAGCGCGTCAGCGGACGGCACGACGGCACCGCCGCAGCGCACCTTCGCCCGCAGCTTCCGCTCCGCGAGCGCAGCCACCTTCTCGTCCAGCCCGTCGCCGAGCGGCAACTCGACGTACGCCTCCCCGTGGAGGCCGTCGAGACCTGCGTCCCAGCGCGTCTCGACCGCCTCCGCGCGCAGGTCGCCGCCGTACGGCGCGTCGAGCAGGATCGAGAGCGCCCGATCCTCGCCCTCGAGCGCGTCCAGCTTCGACGCCGGCCAGACGAGCCGCGCCAGCATCCAGGCGTGCTCGTCGGCGCGGGCGCGGCGGTCCTCGTCGATTGCGTCCGGTACCGGCAGGCTCGCCGGCGGGAAGGTCGGTGCGTGGTCGATCAGGCCCGACAACGCGGCGCGGCGGGCATCGTTCACCGAGTGGCCGCCAGGGCGTCGACCGCGGCCGTGCGGAGCAGGCGGGCGCGCGCCGCGGACACGGTCAGCTGGAACCCCGGCCGGTCGATCGAGAACGCGACTGCCGGCGGCTGCTGCCCGGTCAGGCCCGCGTAGACGACGAGCGCGGCGAGATACGTGCCGAGCGGGCTCGGATGGAAGCCGTCAGGCCCGTACAGCGGCAGCCCGGGGGCACGGCTCCACGCCGCCTGCCACGCGACGCCGGCGGGATAGAGCTCGGCGCCCGCGGCCTTGGCCGCGTTGGCGTACGACGCGATCACGTCGCCGAGCGCGCCGGAGCGGTAGCCCTCGGGCCAGACGGTCAGGAGCGCGGGCCTCGCACCGTGCTCCCGCGCGAGGTCGGCGAGACGCTGCGCCCACTCCCTCAGGTTCGCCTGGCTCTCGGGGAGCCCGGACGGCCCCTGCTGCATCACGACCGCGTCCCAGTCGCCTGATTCGATCGACGCGGGCACCCGGCCGGCGTTCCAGTGATCCTCGAGGCTCATCCCGCCGGGCGCGATCGTCCCGTACTCGATCTCCGCGCCGAAGCCGCGTGCCAGCGTCGCGACCACCGCCGGCAGGTCGTTCGTGTGCGTGAGGCTGTTGCCGACGAAGAGGACGCGCAGCGGCTCGCGACCGCTCTCGAGCGTCGGCTGGGCGCAGCCGGCGAGCAGGACCGCGGCGGCGAGAGCGAGCAGTCGGCGCATCGCATGAGGATACGCAGCGCGAGATAGAGTCGCCGCCGTGATTCTCGAGAACGGGATCGTCCGCACCATGGACCCGTCGCTGCCGACGAGCCGGGCGCTCGCGATCGCCGGCGCGTACGTCGCCGGCGGCGTCGGCGTCCACGAGACCGCGCTCGCGAGCCCCGAGGTCGTGAACCTCGGCGGCCGGTGCGTGCTCCCCGCCTTCACCGACTCGCACGTCCACTTCCCCACCTGGTCGCTCGCGCAGAGGCAGGTCAAGCTCGACGGCTGCGAGTCGATCGAGGAGGCGCTGGCGCGGGTGCGCGAGGCGGAGGTCGCGCCGGGCCGCTGGTTGCGCGGCTACGGCTGGCGCGACGGCGACTGGAGCCCGCCCGTCGAGCCGACGAAGGAGGCGCTCGACGAGGTCACGGGCGACACGCCCGCGATCCTGATCTCGAAGGACTACCACTCGGTCTGGCTCAACTCGGCAGCGCTGGCGGCCGCTGGCGGCGACCTGGACGTGCACGGAGGCGTCGTCGAGCGCGACGCGGCCGGCGAGCCGACGGGGATCCTGCGTGAGGAGTCGGCCTGGCGCTTCCGCGACCGCTACGTGATCACGACCGAGGACGAGTGGGTCGAGGCGACGCGCGCCGGCCTCCGGCTCGCGAGCTCGCGCGGCGTGGGCGCGATCCACGACAAGGACGGCTGGCTCGGCGCACCCGGGATCTTCCAGCGCCTGCGCGACGAAGGGAACCTGTCGCTCCGCGTCTGGGGCTCGATCCCGCACGAGCAGCTCGATTCTGCGGCAGCGCTCTCACTCCGGTCCGGCTTCGGTGACGAGCACCTGCGGATCGGCTACCTGAAGTGCTTCATGGACGGCACGCTCGGCTCCCAGACCGCGCTGATGACCGACGGCTCGGGAGTCGAGATCACGAGCCGCGAGGAGCTGGAGGAGATCGTGCGGCGCGGCGCCGAGCGCGGCTGGCCGGTCGGAGTGCACGCGATCGGCGACCAGGCGAACCGGAACGCCCTCGATGCGTTCGAGGCGACCCGGGACGTGTGGGAGCCGAAGGGGCTGCGGCATCGGATCGAGCACGCGCAATGCCTCGCGCCCGAGGACGTGCCTCGCTTCGCGGCGCTGGGGATCGCCTGCTCGGTGCAGTTCTCGCACGCGCCGTCCGACCGCGACCTGGCCGACCGCTTCTGGCCCGACCGGCTCGAGGGCACGTACGCGTTCCGGTCGCTGCTCGAGTCCGGTGCGCTGCTCGCCAACGGCTCCGACGCGCCGGTCGAGGAGCTCGACCCGCTCGCCGGGATCGCAGCCGGCGTGCTCCGCTCGGTCGACGAGAGGCCCGCGTGGCGGCCGGAGGAGGCGCTGACGGTCGAGCAGGTGCTGCACGCGACGTGCGTCGCGCCGACGTGGCTCTCGGGCGACGAGCGGCGCCGGGGACGGCTGATCCCGGGCATGCTCGCCGACCTCGTGGTGATCGACCGGGATCCGCTCGCGATCGAACCGGACGAGCTCCGCGAGGTGCAGGTCGTCGCCACGATGGTTGGCGGCCGGTGGGTGCACAACGCGCCTCCCTGGGACTAGGCTCGCCGGGCGAAAGGACACTGGCTCATGCCAGCATCGAGGTCCTGACCCACCGCTAGGGTCAAGTCGTGGCTGACACCGACGAGGTTCGCGCCGTATGGTCCCGCGTCCTGGACGCTGCACAGGACATCAGTCAGCAAAGGCGTCCCGCTCCCGAGACAGCACACGAGCTGGAGCGGCTCTACGTCGAAATCGTTCGGCTTCAAGGCGCTCTGGAGCCGTTCGTCGGTCTCGCGGCACAGTGGGACTACGACATTGACCGACGCCCGGAGTGTGAGCAGGAAATCCTGGTCGCCGCCGAGACTCTTCGGCGCAAGTTCGCCCTCTAGGTTCAGGCGTTATTCCCGAACGCTGGCCCAGGCGAGG
>JANPKC010000332.1:0-11064 GCA_031425855.1 Actinomycetes bacterium
CGCGTCCGCGACCTCGGGGTCGTCGAGCACGTGGTAGCGGTAGTTGTGGTGGTGGAGCTGCTCGCGGAGCTGCGCGGCGCGTTTGCGCTGCTCGTCAGAGGGCGGCAAGGAGCTCCTCGGCCGACTCGACGACCGCGTCGGGCCCCTCCGCCTCGAGCCGCTTGCGCGGGTGGATGCCGCCCCAGGTGACCGCGATCGAGTGCATGCCGGCGCCCTTGGCGGCGCGGACGTCGAAAGGCGAGTCGCCGACGTAGACCGACTCGTCGCGGGACGCGTCAAGCAGGCCGAGCGCGTGCTCGAGCGGCGCGGGGTCGGGCTTGTGGCGTTCGGTGTCGTCGGAGCCGACGACGACGTCGAAGAACTGCTCGAGCGGCAGGTACGAGAAGGCGAGGCGCACGGTCTCGCGACGCTTGGCGGTGACGATGCCGAGCCGCCGTCCCTCCTCCTTCAGCGTCGTCAGCACCCCGGTCATCCCCGCGCACTCGGCGAGCTCGGCGTGCAGCGGCTCGTTGTGCTCCCGATAGCACGCGACGAGCTCGTCGACGCGGTCCGGGTCGAGCAGGCGCATCTGCTCGAGCAGGCCCGACCCTCCGACCGCGCGGCCGAGCTCCTCGTCCGGGATGTCGCGGCCGAGGACGGTCTTCGTCGCATGCCGCATCGAGGCGATGATGATCGACCCCGAGTCGATCACGGTGCCGTCGAAGTCGAAGAGGACGACGGGGAAGCGCATGCGCTCGATCGTAGCGACGGCCCTAGTAGTCGACACGCTCGAGGTAGAGCCCCCACGGCGGCGCCGTCACGCCGGCCTCGCTGCGGTGCCGGCCCTCGAGCAGCGGCGCCAGCTCGCGCCCCTCGAGCATGGTGCCGACGAGCGTCCGCACCATGTGCCGCAGAAAGCTCTCGGCCTCGATCGTGAAGTGGAGCTCGTCGCCGTGCTCCTCCCAGGCTGCGGCGAGGACGGTCCGCGTGAAGATCCGGTGCTGCGTCTCGGTCGGCGTGAACGCGGTGAAGTCGTGGCGACCGACGATCAGCGCTGCCGCCGCCTCGAGCGCCTCGAACTCGAGCGGGCGCGGCCACCAGAGGGCGCGCCGTTCCGCGAACGGCGAGCGAGCCCTGCGCCGGAAGACCCGGTAGCGATACGCGCGCGAACGGGCCGAGAAGCGGGCGCTGAAGCCGGACGGGACGGCGTCGGCGGCGAGCACGGCGATGTCGGCCGGGAGCGCCGCGTTCAACGCCGCTGCGGCGCGCTCGGCCGGTGGCCCACCCGAGCCGAGAAAGGACGCGACCTGTCCGGATGCATGCACGCCGGTATCGGTGCGTCCGGCGACGGCGAGGTCCCGCCACTGCGGAAAGACGGTGTCGAGCGCGTCGCGCAGCACTCCCTCGACGGTCCGCTCGCCGGGTTGCCGCGCCCAGCCGCGGAAACGGGTGCCGTCGTACTCGAGCGTCAGCTTCAGGGTCGTCTCGGTCACGGCGATCAGCCCGGCTCGACGACGAGGGTCAGCCCGTCGACCTCGCGCACGACGACGCCGTCGCCGGCGAGCGCCCCCACGTCGCATCGCGCCCGCCAGATCTCGCCGGCGACGCGCACCTGGCCCTCGGGGTTGCAATCGGTCGAGACCACCGCCCGCCGGCCGACGAGTGTCTCCGCTCCGACCATGACCCGCCGCCGCTTCGACCACCAGATCAGCAACGCCGTCTCGGCCAGCTCGAACGTCGCGCCCAGCACGACGGCAACCCAGCTCCACGGCTCGTCGAGCACGAAGATCGCCAGCAGGATTGCGAGGCCGAGAGCCATGGCCTCGTAGGATGCCCGGATGCGCCTGGCGCTGATGATCGAGGGACAGGAGGGCGTCTCGTGGGAGGACTGGCTGGCGCTGGCGCGAGCCTGTGAGGAGCATGACGTCGAGGCGCTGTTCCGCTCCGACCACTACCTGTCGCCGACGGATCCGGAGCGCGCGGCACTCGACGCGTGGGCGGTGATCCCGGCACTCGCGGCGCTGACGACGAGGCTCGAGCTCGGGACGCTGGTCTCGCCCGTCACCTTCCGCCCCGCCGCGATCCTTGCGAACGCGTCGATGACCGCGAACGAGATCTCGGGCGGCCGTGTGAGCCTCGGGATGGGCACCGGCTGGATGGAGGCCGAGCACGACGCGTTCGGGTTCGCGTTCCCGGAGATGAAGACGCGGCTGCGCTGGCTCGAGGAGCAGATCGAGGCCGTGCGCGGCTTCTGGGGCGACGGGCTCCAGCCGAGCCTGATCGTCGGCGGCAGCGGGCTCTCGGGCACGCTCGGCCCGGCGGCGAGGTGGGCCGACGAGTACAACACGATCTTCGCGACGCCCGAGGAGTGCGCCGCGCGCCGGGACAAGCTCGCTCGGGCCTGCGAGCGCGAAAGCCGGGATCCGATTCCGCTCTCGCTCATGACCGCGTGCGCGATCGGCCGCGACCAGGGTGAGGCGCGCGAGCGGATCCGACGGCGCCTCTACCGCGCGGGCCAGCAGATCGACGCCGACGACTACAAGGCGACACGCGGCGCAGCCGCGATCCTGGGGACGCTCGAGGAGGCCGCGGAGCGGCTCCGCGCCTACGAGCGCGCCGGCGTCGAGCGGGTGATGCTCCAGCACCTCGACCACCGCGATCTCGAGATGGTCGCGCTGATCGGCCGCGAGCTCGCGCCGATGGTCGCCTAGTAACAGTCTGTTACTAGGCTCAGCGGGGGGCTGCGAACGCCGACTCGGGCTCGTAGTCCACGAGCTCGAGGTAGACCATCTCCGCGGCGTCGCCCTGGCGGGCGCCGAGCTTGATGATCCGCGTGTAGCCGCCCGGCCGCTCCGCGAAGCGCGGCGCGACCTCGGCGAAGAGCGCGTGGACGATGTCCTGCGAGCGCAGCTCGGCGAGCGCCTTGCGGCGGGCATGCAGGTCGCCGCGCTTGCCGAGCGTGATCATCTTCTCCGCGAACGGCTTGACGGCCTTGGCCTTCGCCTCGGTCGTCTGGATCCGCCCGTGGGTAATCAGCGCGCCCGCGAGGTTCGAGTAGAGCGCCTTCCGGTGCGCGGAGTCGCGCCCCAGCTTCTTGCCTGCGCGGGCGTGCTTCACGCTATTCGTCTCCCCGCAGGCTGAGGCCCTGGGTCGCGAGCGTCTCCTTGACCTCTTCGATCGACTTCTTGCCGAAGTTGGGGATCGCTGCGAGCTCGTTCTCGGACTTCGAGACGAGGTCGCCGATGGTCTCGATCCCGACCCGCTTGAGGCAGTTGTACGAGCGGACGCCGAGCTCGAGCTCCTCGATCGGGAAGTTCTCCATCGCGCCGGCACCACTGGACTGCTCGGGGGCGATGTCCTCGGAGCCTCCGACGCGGAAGTCGTCGATGTTGTCGAGATCGGTGAAGATCGCGAGCTGGCGGATCAGGATCTCCGCAGCCTGCCCGATCGCGTCGCGGGGCTCGATCGAGCCGTCCGTGGTCACGTCGAGGCGGAGCTTGTCGTAGTCGGTGCGCTGACCGACGCGCGCGGCCTCCACGTCGTAGGAGACACGCCGGACCGGCGAGAAGATCGAGTCGATCGGGATCACGCCGATCGTCGTCTCCGGGCCGCGGTTCAGCTCGGCCGGGACGTAGCCGCGACCGCGGCCGATCGTCAGCGTCATCTCGAGCTTGCCCTTGTCCGAGAGCTGCGCCAGCTCGAGGTCGGGATTCAGGATCTCGAGATCCGCAGGCGCCTGGATGTCGGCGGCCGTGACGGAGCCCGCGCCCTTCTTCGCGATGTGCACCTCGATCTCGGGCGACTCGCCGTGGAGCAGCACGATCAGGTTCTTCAGGTTGAGGATGATGTCGGTGACGTCCTCACGGACGCCCGGAAGCGTCGTGAACTCGTGCGTGATCCCCTCGATCTTGACGGCGGTCACTGCGGCGCCCTCGAGCGACGAGAGCAGCACGCGGCGGAGCGAGTTGCCGAACGTGTAGCCGAACCCGCGGTCGAGCGGCTCGATCACGAAGACGCCACGGTCCTCGTTGACCTCCTCGTGCGAGATCCGCGGAATCTGGAAGTCCATCAGGCTGGTGCGTGTAGCCAAGACGATCCTTTCTTACTTGGAGTAGAGCTCGACGATCAGGGACTCCTGCACGGGCGCGTCGATCTCCGCCCGCTCGGGCCATTTCAACACCTTGCCGGTGAGGCCCTCGTGATCTGCCTGGAGCCAGGGAGCAACGGACGCCGTCAGGTCGGTGGCGTCGCGGATGGTCTGCTCGGCGGGGCTGCCGGCCTTCATCGTGATCACGTCGTTCGGGCGTACGCCGTAGCTCGGGATGTTGACCCGGCGCCCGTTGACGTGGAAGTGGCCGTGGCGGACGAGCTGGCGCGCCTGCGCGCGCGAGCCTGCGAAGCCGAGCCGGTAGACGACGTTGTCGAGGCGCGTCTCGAGCATCCGGAGCAGGTTCTCGCCCGGTGCGCCGAGGCCCTTCGTCGCCTTCTCGTAGTAGTTGCGGAACTGCTTCTCGAGCAGGCCGTAGTAGCGGCGCGCCTTCTGCTTCTCGCGCAGCTGCAGCAGGTACTCGCTCTGCTTGATCCGGCCGCGGCCGTGCTCGCCCGGCGGATACGAGCGGCGCTCGATCGCGCACTTCTCCGTCAGGCAGCGCTCGCCCTTGAGGAACAGCTTCATCCCCTCGCGGCGGCAGACGCGGCACTTGGCTCCGAGGTCGCGGGCCATCTAGACACGCCTCCGCTTCCGGGGGCGAACCCCGTTGTGGGCCTGCGGGGTGACGTCGCGGACGCCGAGGATCTCGAGGCCGGCGGCCTGGAGCGAGCGGATCGCGGTCTCACGACCCGAGCCGGGCCCCTTGACGAAGACCTCGACCTTCTGGAGGCCGTGCTCCATCCCCTTGCGGGCGCACGAGTCGGCGGTGACCTGGGCGGCGAACGGCGTCGACTTGCGCGAGCCCTTGAAGCCCGCGGAGCCGGCCGACTCCCACGCGATCACGTTCCCGTCCTTGTCGGTCAGCGCGACGATCGTGTTGTTGAACGACGTCTTGATGTGCGCCTGGCCGATGGCGATGTTCTTCTTGACACGGCGGCGCGTGCGGCCACGGGCCGCAGCTTTACGAGGAGGCGCCATCTACTTCGCCTTCTTCCCGCGGCCGACCGTCTTCTTCGGGCCCTTGCGCGTGCGCGCGTTGGTCTTCGTCCGCTGGCCGTGCACCGGCAGGCCGCGACGGTGGCGGATGCCCCGCAGGCAGCCGATCTCGGAGAGGCGCTTGATCGCCTGGGAGCGCTCGCGCCGCAGGTCGCCCTCGACCTGGAGGTCGCTGTCGATGTAGGTGCGGATCTTGTTGACCTCGTCGTCGGTCAGATCCTTCACCTTCTCGTTGGGGTCGAGCTTCAACTCCTTGCAGATCTTCTGCGCGGTCGTCTGACCGATCCCGTAGATGTAGGTCAACCCGATCTCCAGACGCTTCTGGTTCGGAAGGTTGACGCCTGCGATTCGTGCCAAGTGACTACCCCTGCCTTTGCTTGTGGCGCGGATTCGTGCAGATCACCATGGTGCGCCCGTGCCGCTTGATCACACGGCAGCGCTCACACATGGGCTTCACGGATGGACGGACTTTCAAGACGGCTCCTAGCTGGCGGTTGTCGCGGCTATCGGTTGCGGAAGGTGATCCTGCCGCGGGTGAGGTCGTAAGGAGAGAGCTCGACCTTGACGCGGTCGCCCGGCGCGATGCGGATGTAGTGCTTGCGCATCTTTCCGGAGATCGTGGCCAGCACGGCGTGACCTTCGTCGAGCTGCACCCTGAACATCGTGCTCGGGAGCGCCTCGACCACCTCGCCTTCGACCTCGATCTTCTCTTCTTTGACTGCCATTGACCTCTGTGGGTGAGTGAGTTCTATACGCGCATCAAAGCACTGCTCTACGCCGCGCTGCAGCTCATCGTAGCAAAGGAACGCGGCTTTCCGTCAGGATCTGCGGCCCTGCAGCCGTGATCGCGACGGTGTGCTCGAAGTGCGCGGCGAGAGAGCCGTCCTCGGTCGAGATCGACCACTCGTCGTCGTGCACGTAGACCTCCGGGCGGCCGGCGGTGATCATCGGCTCGATCGCGATCGTCATCCCCTCGGAGAGCAGCGGGCCGCGCCCCGGCTGGCCGAAGTTCGGGATGTGCGGGTCCTCGTGGTAGGCGCGGCCGACGCCGTGCCCGACCAGGCTGCGGACGACCGAGAAGCCTGCGCCCTCGACGTGGTGCTGCACGGCGGCGGAGATGTCGCCGACGCGGTTTCCCGGCCGTGCCTGTGCGATCCCCGCGGCGAGGGCGTCACGCCCGGCGTCGAGCAGGCGCTGTGCCAGCTCGCCGACGTCGCCGACGGGAAACGTGAAGGCGCTGTCGGTGATGTAGCCGTCGAGCGTGACCCCGACGTCGATCGTGATCAGGTCGCCGTCGGCGACCGCGTAGGCGCCGGGGATCCCGTGCACGACCATGTCGTTCGGCGAGATGCAGATCGCCTTCGGGTAGCCGCGGTACCCCTGCGACGTGGGCACGCCGCCCTGCGAGCGGATGTGCTCGTCGGCGATCCGGTCGAGCTCGCCGGTCGTGATCCCGGGCTCGATCTGCTCCCCGACGTGCGCGATCGTCTCCGCGACGAGCCGCCCCGCCGCCGCCATCTTCGCGATCTCCTGCGCCGACTTGCGGATGATCACGCGGCGTCGTCCAGTAGGTCGAGAGCCTTTCGGATCTCGCTGTAGACCTCTTCGACTGAGCGTGCAGCGTGCAAGGGCACCAACTTCCCGGTCGTGCGGTAGTACTCGACCACCGGCTCGGTCTGCTCATGGTAGATGCGGAGGCGACGCGCGATCGTCTCGGGCGTGTCGTCGGCGCGGCCCTCCTCGTGCGCGCGCCCGAGTGCCCGGTCCTTCGCCGTCTCGTCGTCGAGGTCGAAGAAGAAGATCACGTCGAGTCCGCGGTCGATCTCGTGGAGCATCACGTCCAGGGCCTCGGCTTGGAGGAGGTTCCGGGGGAAGCCGTCGAGGATGAAGCCGTGCCCGGCGTCGTTCGCCCCGAGGCGCTCCCGGATCATCCGGATCGTGATCTCGTCGGGGACGAGGTCGCCCCGCTCCATGAGCTCGTTGACCTCGCGGCCGAGCGGGGTCGCGTCGTCGAGCGCGCGGAACATGTCGCCGGTCGAGACGTGCGGGATCTCGTGCTCGGCCGAGATGCGCTTCGCCTGCGTTCCCTTCCCCGACCCCTGCGGGCCGAGCACGAGCACGTTCACTACTTCAAGAAACCTTCGTAGGAGCGCATCATCATCTGCGACTCCATCTGGCGCATCGTGTCGAGCGCGACGCCGACCGCGATCAGCACCGACGTGCCGCCGAGGGCTCCCGCGGTCGCCTGCGAGAAGCCGCCGTAGCGGATGAAGAGCGTCGGCAGCGTCGCGACGAGCGCGAGGTAGATCGCACCGGGCAGCGTCAGGCGGGTCAGCACGCGGTCGAGGTACTGCGCGGTCGGCGGGCCCGGGCGGATCCCCGGGATGTAGCCGCCGTACCGGCGCAGGTTGTCAGCCTGGTCGACCGGGTTGAACTGGACCGCCGTGTAGAAGTACGTGAAGATCACGATCAGGAAGCCCTGCAGGATCATGTAGCCGACGCTCGTCGGCAGGAAGTGGCGGTTGACGAAGTCCTGCGTCTGCGGGAAGTACTGCCCGATCGTGGGCGGGAACGCCATCACGGCGGCGGCGAAGATGACGGGGATGACGCCGGCCATGTTCACGCGCAGCGGCATGTAGGTCGACCCGCCGGCCGTCATCCGGCGGCCGACCATGCGCTTGGCGTACTGGATCGGGATCCGGCGCTGGCCCTCCTGGATGAAGACGATCGCGGCGATGATCGAGAGCGCGATCAGCGGGAAGAAGAGCTTCTCCATCGGGCCGCCGTTCCACCAGGCGGCGATCCCGATCGGGGCGCCGACGAGGATCGAGGCGAAGATCAGGAGCGAGATGCCGTTGCCGATCCCGCGCTTGGTGATCAGCTCGCCCATCCACATCAGCAGGGTGCAGCCGACGGTGAGCGTGATCACGATCAGCGTCATCCGCCCGATGTCGGCATCGAGCACGCCCTGGCGGCGGAAGAGGATCGCGTAGCCCGTCGACTGCGCGGCGGCGAGGATGACGGTCAGGTAGCGCGTGTACTGGTTGATCTTGGCGTAGCCGGACTCGCCCTCCTTCTGCAGTTCGGAGAGCTTGGGGATCACCACGGTCATCAGCTGGAGGATGATCGAGGCCGTGATGTACGGCATGATCCCGAGCGCGAAGATCGAGAACTGCGAGAGCGCGCCGCCGGAGAAGAGGTTGAGCAGGCCGAGGATCGTGCCGCCGCGGCCCTCGAAGTAGTTGTTGATCGTCTCCGAGTCGACGCCCGGGGCGGGCACCCACGAGCCGAAGCGGTAGATCGCGAGGATCAGCGCGGTGAAGAGGACGCGGTGCCGTAGCTCCGGGACACGCCAGGCGTTCGCGAGCCAGCTGAACAAGCCCTACGACTCCTCGGCGGCTGGAGCGTCGTCCTCGGTCTCCGAGACCTCGGGCTCCTCCGCGGCGACCGGCTTCGGCTTCGCCTTGCTCTTCTTCTTGCGCGGGTCCTTCGGCTCCTTGAGCGCGGTCGCGCTGCCGCCGGCGGCGGTGATCTTCTCGCGCGCGGTGGCGGAGAAGGCGTGCGCGGTGACCGAGAGCTTCTTCGTCAGCTCGCCGGTGCCGAGGATCTTGACGTCCGCCTTCGTGTTCTTCAGCAGGCCTTTCTCGACGAGCGCCTCGATGTTGACGGTGTCGCCGTCGGCGAAGACGCGGTCGAGGTCGCGCAGGTTGATCGGCTGCGAGTACGTCCGGAACGGGCCGACCGGCATCGCGTCGGCCGACGTGTTACCGCGCAGCTTCGGCATCCGCATGTCGATCGGCATCTGGCCGCCCTCGAACCCTGCCGGCATCTTCTTCGAGCCGGCGCGGGACTTCTGGCCCTTGATCCCGCGGCCCGAGTAGCGCCCCTTGCCGGAGCCCAGGCCGCGGCCGACGCGCTTGCGGTCCTTGCGCGCCTGGGAGGGCTTGAGGGTGTGGAGATTCAGCTCTTCGGCCATCAGTTGCCCTCCACCTTCACCAGGTGGGCGACCTTCCGCAGCTTACCCTGGAGCTCGGGACCGTCCTTGAGCTCGTTCGTCTGGCCGATCCGACCGAGCCCGAGCGAGCGGAGCGTGCCGCGGTTCGCCGGGTTCTGGCCGATCGCGCTCTTCACCTGCGTCACTCTCATCGCTTCACCGCCGGCAAAGCCGGCGCCTCCGCTTGCTGCTCCCTCAAGCCTGCGCAGCTCATGCCGACTCCTCGACCTCGGTCGTGGCCTCGACGGTCTCGGGAGCGGGTGCGGCGGGCGCCTCCTCGGCGACGGGGGCCACCTCGGCTGGCTTGCGGTACGGCAGCACCTCGGTGATCGTCTTGCCGCGCATCCTGGCGACGTCCTCGGGCCGGCGCAGCTTCTTGAGGCCGTCGACGGTCGCCTTCGCCATGTTGATCGGGTTGGTGGTGCCGAGGCTCTTCGCGAGCACGTCGCGGATCCCGGCGAGCTCGAGCACGGCGCGGACGCCGCCGCCGGCGATCACGCCGGTTCCCTCGGAGGCGGGCCGGATGAAGACGCGCGCGGCGCCGAAGACGCCCAGGATCTCGTGCGTCACCGTCGTCCCGTGCTTCGGGACGGTGAAGAGGTTCTTCTTCGCGTCGTCGACGGCCTTCGAGATCGCGAGCGGCACCTCGCGGGCCTTGCCGTAGCCGACGCCGACGCGGTCGACCTCGTCGCCGATCACGACCAGCGCCGTGAACGAGAAGCGCCGGCCGCCCTTGACGACCTTGGCGACGCGGTTGATCTCGATCACGCGCTCCTTCAGCTCGCGCACTTCCTCGCGCGCGATCACCTCACGTTCGACGATGCTCATCTAGAACTTCAGTCCTCCCTCACGCGCGCCGTCGGCGAGCGCCTTGACGCGTCCGTGGTACAGGTAGCCGCCGCGGTCGAACACGACGGTCTCGATCCCGGCCTTCTTCGCAGCTGCAGCGACCGCCTTGCCGACCTCGGTCGCCTGCTCGATCCGGTTGCCCTTGAACGACTTGGCGAGGCCGAGCCAGCTGGCGCCCGCGAGCGTGCGACCGCTCTCGTCGTCGATCAGCTGGGCGAAGATGCCCTTGTTGGAGCGGAAGACCGCGAGGCGCGGACGGTCGGCGGTGCCCGCGACCTTGCCGCGGATCCGGCGGTGCCGGCGCTCGCGCGCCTGGCGCGTGGTGACCGTACTCATGCTCTCTTCCCGACCTTCCTGCGGACGTGCTCGTCGCGATAGCGGATGCCCTTGCCCTTGTACGGCTCGGGCGGGCGCACCTGGCGCACTTCGGCCGCTGTCTGGCCGACCTGCTGCTTGTCGGTGCCCTTGACGACCACCTGCGTCGGCCCGGGCACCTCGAAGGTGATCCCCGGCCGCGGCTTGATCACGACCGAGTGCGAGTAGCCGACGTTGAGCTCGAGATCGGTGCCGCGCAGCGCGGCGCGGTAGCCGACGCCCTGGATCTCGAGGTGCTTCTCGAAGCCCTTGGTGACGCCCTCCACCATGTTCGCGATCAGCGTCCGGGTGAGCCCGTGCAGCGCCCGGTCTTCGCCGCGCTCGGTGGGGCGCGTGACGAGCAGCTCGCCGTCTCCCTGCTCGACCTTCATCCGCTGCGGGACGACCTGCGAGAGCTCGCCGAGCGGGCCGTTCACCTGAACGCGGCCAGGGGAGATCGCGACGTTGACGGACGTCGGAAGCTCGATGGGTCTCTTGCCGATGCGACTCATGGCGCTACCAGACGAAGGCGATCACTTCGCCGCCGATGCCCTTCTCGGCTGCCTGGCGGCTGGTGATCAGCCCGGTCGAGGTGGACAGGATCGCGGTGCCGAGGCCGCCGAGGACGCGCGGCAGACGGTCCTTGCGCGCGTAGACGCGGCGGCCGGGGCGGGACACGCGCTTGACGCCGGTGATCACGCGCTGGCGGTTGCGGCCGAACTTGAGCTCGACGACGAGGGTC
>JANPKC010000333.1:0-5197 GCA_031425855.1 Actinomycetes bacterium
CGTCGGGGAAGGCCCTCACGCGCGAGAGGCCCGACAGGGCGAGCCGCGACAGGGTGATGTACTCCGCCCTCGCCGGGATCGTCAGCCGCACGGTCCGTCCGAGGTCGAGACCGTCCGTCATCGTCAACGCTTGCTCGCCCACGTGCCCCCAACCCCTCGTCGGTTCTACCGAAAGATGCCGAACCCTAACAACTCCTACTCGTCTTTCCCGATCCCGCGCGGGTCTAAACCGGGAACTAGCGGGTCGGGTTGACCGGTCGCTCGATCAGGCGCAGGCGCACGGTCTCCCGTTTGCCCGTCCCGCGTCGCACGACGGTGACGGAGACCGTCTGGCCCGGGAGCAACTTGTCCGTGACGATACGGGCGATGTCCGCCGCGCGCTCGACCTTGCGGCCGGCGAAGGCGACGATCAGGTCGCCGCCGACCGCGATCGGGACGCCGTTGAAGACCTTCTCGTCAGTGGAGCCGCGCAGGCCGGCCCTGTCCGCCGGCGCACCGTCGACGATCCCCTGGATCAGCGCGCCCCGCGGCGCGCCGAGGCCGTAGCGGCGCGCGAGCGCGGGCGTGACGTCCTGGGTCGTGACGCCGACGTAGGCGTACGCGACGCGGCCGGTGGAGATCAACTGCTCCATCGAGCGCCTGGCCGAGTTGATCGGGATCGCGAACCCGACCCCTTCCGCGTTCCCGGAGTCCGAGCGGATCTGGGCGTTGATCCCGATCACGCGCCCGCGCGCGTCGAGCAGCGGGCCGCCCGAGTTGCCGTGGTTGATCGGCGCGTCGATCTGGATCGCGTCGGAGACGTCGTACGCGGAGGTGAGCGACTCGATCGAGCGTTCCGTCGCGGAGACGACGCCGACGGCGAGCGAGCTCTCCTGCCCGAACGGGCTACCGATCGCCGCGACCGGCTCGCCGACGACGACGCGGCTCGAGTCGCCGAGCGGAACGGGCGAGACGCCGTGATCCTTCGGGTCGACCTTGACGAGGCCGGTGTCGTTGAAGAGGTCCCAGCCGACGATCGAGCCGGGAATCCTGTCGCCGTCGTGGAAGACGACGTAGATGCGTTCCGCGCCCTTCACGGTCGCGCCTTCGGCGCCCGCGTTGGTGACGACGTGCGAGTTGGTCAGGATGTGACCCTGCTCGGAGACGACGAAGCCGGAGCCCTGCGAGCGCTGCCCGTTCGCGAAGTAGGAATAGATCGTGACGACGCCCTCGGACCGGTTCGCGTAGATCTGCGCGGGGTCGAAGCCGTTGCCGAGCAGGGGTGCCGCCGTCGACGAGGATCCGGCCGACTCAGCGGGAGCCGTCGGCACGACGACGGTGCGGACGCCGTTCTCACCCCCGACCCAGCCGGCAACCGAGCCGACGACCAGCACCGCCGCGGCCCCGAGGGCGGCGGCGACGATCGAGACTGCTGCGAGGGCGCCGGCGCGCATGCGGCTCACTGTAGCGGCGGCGTTCCCGTTTTCACGTGAAAACGGGTGCGGTGGGCTCGGCGGACGCGACGGAGGTCGGCGCCGCACCGAGCACGACCCGGACCAGCGTGCGGCCGGGCCGAGTCTCGAGCACGACCTCGCCGCCCATCATCTGCACGAGCTCCCGTGCGATCGCGAGCCCGAGGCCGCTGCCGGACGCGACCTCGCCGTCGCCGCGGTAGAAGCGGTCGAACACGTGGGGTGCGTGCTCTGGCGCGATCCCGGGGCCGTCGTCCTCGACCTCGAGCAGCGCGTGCTCGCGGTCGGCCCACGCGCGCAGGGTCACGCGCGTGCCCTCCGGCGTGTGCGTGATCGCGTTGTCGAGCAGCGTCCGCGCGACCTGCTGGATCCGCAGCTCGTCGGCGCGGGCGACCGGCTGCCCCTGGACCACCACCTCGACGACGTGCCGCCTGCGGTCGGCGAGGGCACCGAACTCCTCCGCGACGACGCGCGCGGCCTCGCCGAGGTCGACCGGCTCGTGCTCGATGCGCATCCGGCCGGCGTCCAGCCGGGAGAGGTCGAGCAGGTCGGTGGCGAGCTTCGCGAGCCGCTCGACCTGCTCGCGCATCGTCGCGAGGAACTCCTGCCGCGTCTCCTCGTCCACCTCCTCGTCCGCCATCAGCTCGAGGAAGCCGCCGAGGGAGAAGAGCGGCGTGCGCAGCTCGTGCGAGGCGTTCGCGATGAACTCGCTGCGCGCCCGGTCGAGCTTCTCCAGCCGCCCGCGCATGCGCTCGAACGCGCTCGCGAGGTCGCCGAGCTCGTCGTTGCCCGCGTCGACGACCGGCTCGTCGAGGCGCCCGCCGGCGATCCGCTCGGCCGCGCGCTCGAGCCGCCTGATCCGCCGCGCGTGCAGCGACGCGGCTCCGTACCCGGCGACGACGGCGAAGAGGAGGCCGATCAGGCCCGCGAAGAGGAGCCGCCGCTCGACCAGGTTCAGGCTCGAGATCGGGTCGGCCAGCGAGTCGCTGAGGAGGATGACGACGCCCTCGTTCTCGAGTGGGACCGCGACCTCGGCGAACTGGCGGCCACGGCGGTCGACGGTGCCGCGCTCGATCGTGCGCGACCGGATCGCCCGCAGCGCGACGGGATCCCGCGCGACGTCGAGCGACGAGGTCGTGTTCGAGTCGCCGAAGATGAACAGCTGGCTCTGCAGGATCGAGTAGATGACGACGCGCGCCTGGAACAACGCCGCTGCACCTTCTGCGAACTCCTGCTCGCTGCCGACCTCGTTCCCGTAGTTGCGGGCGACCGTGTCGGCGTCCTCCTCGAGCTGCTCGAGCTTCGCGTTGACGAGCTCCGTCTCCAGGGAGGGGACGACGATCAGGTAGACGACGCCGAGCGAGCCTGCGACGACCACCAGCAGCGCCAGCGCGAGGCGCAGCCGGATCCCGCGCAGCGTAGGGCGCGGCACGGCCTCAGCGCTCCCGGAAGCGGTAGCCGACCCCGCGGACGGTGAGGATCAGCTGCGGCTCGTGCGGGTCCTGCTCGATCTTCTCGCGCAGGTGCCGCACGTGGACGTCGATCGTGCGGGGCTCGCGGTAGTCGGCGCCGCCGCGGAGCCGCTCCAGCAGCTGGCGGCGCGAGAAGACACGTCCCGGCGCAGCGGCCAGCACCCGCAGCAGCTCGAACTCGACGAAGGTCAGCTGCGCCTCGGCGCCGCGCACCTCCACCGTCCGCCGGGGCACGTCGATCGTCAGCTCGCCGGCCTCGATCACCTCGTCGTCCCGGCGCTCGCCGGGGCGCGGCGCCGCCGCCCGGCGCAACAGCGCCCTGACGCGGCTGCGGAACTCGCGGATCGAGAACGGCTTCGTGATGTAGTCGTCGGCGCCCAGCTCGAGCCCGAGCACCTTGTCCAGCTCGTCGTCGCGGGCGGTGAGCATGATGATCGGGACGGTGCTCTCGGCGCGCAGGCGCTTGCAGACCTCGAGCCCGTCGAGCTTCGGCAGCATCAGGTCGAGGACGACCAGGTCGACGTCCTCCTCGGCGAACCGCGCCAGCGCCTCCTCGCCGTCGCGGGCGTGGACGACGCGGAAGCCGTCGCGCTCGAGCGGATACGTCAGCAGCTTCTGGACGGAGTCCTCGTCGTCGACGAGCAGGATGGTCGGTGGGTCGGCCATGGCCGAATGCTAGAGACGGCCGCGGCGTTACCTACACTGGCCGTGCAATGACGCCGCCCAGACGAGCGCTCGCGCCTCGCGGGCGCCCCCGCCGCGGCTCCGTCGAGCGGCCGGTGAACGCGCGGCTCGTGCGGGGGACCTGGCTGCTCGTCGCCCTGCCGCTCCTGCTCACCGCATTCAGCGTCGCTCGGCCGCAGCCGCTGCCGCCGCCGAGCCTGCCGCCGACGTTCGACGCCTCGATCGCGGAGCAGCTCGCCCGCGAGCTCGCGAGGGAGTATCCCGACCGTTCTCCGGGGTCGTCCGGCGGGCTCGGTGCGGCGACCTGGGTCTCGTCGCAGTTCCGGCAGCTCTTCGGCTTCGATCCCCAGGTGGAGCGCTTCCGCGCGCGCATCCCCGGGCGCGGCAGGATCGAGCTCCAGAACCTCGTCACCGTCGTCCGCGGCGCGTCGCAGCGCACGATCGTGATCACCGCGCATCGCGACAACAGCGGCGCCGGCCCCGGCACGAACGACAACGCCTCCGGCACCGGAGCGCTGATCGAGCTCGCGCGGGCGTACGCGTCCGTCGGTGGCTCGACGATCGTCCAGACGCGCCCGACGTACACGCTCGTCTTCGTCTCGACCGACGGCGGCGCCTTCGGCGCGCTCGGCGCGGCGCACTTCGCGGAGAGCTCGCGGTTCCGCGAGAACGCGCTCGCCGTGATCAGCCTCGACGCGATCGCCGGCGACGGGCGGCCACGGCTCCTGATCGCCGGCGACACCGCACGCTCCCCGTCGGCGGCGCTCGTCCGCACCGCCGCGCTGCGCGTGCTCGAGCAGTCCGGCGCCGAGCCCGTGCGGGCGCCCGCGCTCCGCCAGCTGCTCGACCTCGGCTTCCCGTTCACACTCGGCGAGCAGGGCCCGTTCGTGGCGCGCGGGATTCCCGCGCTGACGCTGACGACGCGCCCCGACGCCGCTGCGCAGGGCTTCGAGGACACGGGCCTCGACGCGCAGCGGCTGGCCGAGCTCGGCCGGGCGGCCCAGAACCTGATCGGCTCCCTCGACGCGGGGCTCGAGCTGGCGCAGGGCACGACGAGCTACGTCGACTTCGGCACGCGGATCGTGCGCGGGTGGACGATCGAGCTCGTGCTGATGACCGCGCTGCTGCCGTTCCTGATCGGCGCGATCGACCTGTTCGCGCACTGCCGGCGACGCCGGATCCCGCTGGCCCCCGCCGCGCGCAGCCTCCGCGTCCGGCTCAGCTTCTGGGCGTTCGCAACGGTGCTCGTCTTCGCAGCCGCGCTGCTCGGAGCCTTCCCCAAGGGCGAGGCCAGGCCGCTACCGCCCGATTCGGGCCTCTACGAGCCGACGCCGGTCGTGCTCGGCCTGCTGGGAGCACTGCTCCTTGCGGGCTGGCTGGTCTCGCGCGAGCGGCTGATCCCGCGCAAGCCCGTCCTCGCGGAGGAGACGCTCGCGGGCCACACGGTCGCGCTGCTCGCGCTGGGGCTGATCGCGCTGCTCGTCGTGGCGACCAACCCGTTCTCGCTCGTCTACCTCCTGCCCTCGCTCTACGCCTGGCTGTGGCTGCCCCAGGCCCAGGCGTCGGGGCCCGTCGCGCGCGCCGGGCTGC
>JANPKC010000334.1:0-10251 GCA_031425855.1 Actinomycetes bacterium
TTGACCCGGAACCGGCCGCGGCCGAGGAGCGTGTCGTTGCGCACGTACTGGATGTCGATCAGCTTCCGCAGCATCACGTCGCGGTCGGTCTCCTCGCCGACGGTGAGGAAGACCACGCGCTTCTCGTACTCCTCCGGGGAGCCAAGGCCGTAGATGCAGGAGACGGAGGCGACGATGACCGTGTCCTTGCGCGTGAGCAGGTTCGACGTGGCCGCGTGGCGCAGCCGGTCGATGTCGTCGTTCCGGGAGGAGTCCTTCTCGATGTAGAGGTCGGCCTGCGGGACGTACGCCTCCGGCTGGTAGTAGTCGTAGTAGGAGACGAAGTACTCGACCGCGTTCGCGGGGAAGAACTCGCGGAACTCGTTACAGAGCTGCGCGGCGAGGGTCTTGTTGTGGGCGATCACGAGCGCCGGGCGCTGGATCTGCTCGATGATCCAGGCCATCGTCGCCGTCTTGCCGGTGCCGGTGGCGCCGAGCAGGGTCTGATAGCGCTCGCCGGCCCGCAGCGAGCGCGTGATCTCCTCGATCGCCCGCGGCTGGTCGCCCGTGGGGACGTAGCCGGCGGATGTCTTGAGTTCCGCCATTCGGGTAACAGCCTAGCCCGTGGCCCCCGAGCAGCAGCAGCCCCCGTACCGCGCCTACGCGGTGATCATGGGCACCTTCGTCGCGAGCCTCGGCGCCGTCAGCGGGCTCGCCGCCCTGCGCAGGAAGCCGAGCCATGAGATCTCCGCGACCGAGCTAGCGCTCCTCGGCCTCGCGACCTTCAAGGCCTCGCGGACGGTCGCGCGTGACAAGGTGACCAGCTTCGTGCGCGAGCCGTTCGTCGAGGGCGACGCCTACGACGGGGAGGACGAGCAGCCGACTCGCGAGACCGAGATGAAGCAGGCGCTCGGGGAGCTCGTCACGTGCACGCGCTGCGTCGGCACGTGGCTCGGCGCGGGCCTCGCGTCGACGCAGATCCTGATGCCGCGCACCGGCCGTCTGCTCACGACCGTCCTGGCCGCCGGCGCGCTCAACGACGTCCTGCTCGCCGGCTTCACCGCGCTGACCGCGAAGGCGAACGAGCTGGAGAGGCGGGCCGAGCAGACGGGCTAGCCGGTCAACCCGGCTTCGCCGCTCCCAGACGCGCTCGCGCCAGGGGAAGCAGCTCGTCGAGATGACCGCAGATCGTGCAGCGGTACGTCTGGACGGTGCCGTCGCGGCCGCCAGTGACGATTCGCCGGCTCGTGGGATCGAACGCGACCGACAGCAGGATGTCCCGGTGTCCCTGGAGCAGGTAGATGAGCTCGCCGGTCGACGCATCCCACAGGCCGGGCTTGCCGGGCCCCGCGGTAACGATCCAGCGCCCGTCCGGGCTGAACTGTGCGTCGCTGACAATCGCGAAGTGGGCGCGAAGCTTGCGAACCACCAAGCCGCGACGAGCGTCCCAGACGATCGGAACGTGGTCCCTGCTCGCGGTCACGACGTAGGCACCGTCCGCCGAGAAGCGGGCGGACGTGACGACGTCTAGGTGACCTCGGAGCACGACCTCGCGACCGCTCGGCCGACGGACGACGGCTGTCTTCCCCTCGATTCTCAGAGTCGAGCCGTCCGGCGCGCGCTCGACGCCGGGCGGCGTAGCGCGACGCCGAGCCTGCTCGTCGCCGTCGAGAGAGAGCACGTGCACGCGCCCGTCGTCGGTGACCGCCTCGAACCGGTCACCTGCGAAACCGACCCGTATGACCGGCCTGCCGAGCGATCGGATGAGCCGAAGGGGCGGTTGCTTCACGCTGTCCCAGACCCGCACCGTGCCCTCGACACCGGCGGTGACGACACGCCGGTCGCCCGGCAGGAAGGCACCCGTGTTGACCGAGTCCCCGTGACCGCGCAGCCCAACGATCGACTCACCGTTCTCAGCGCGCCAGACGCGCGCCGTCCCGTCCTGGCCGGTCGTGATCACGAAGCTGCCGTTCGCGCTGAACTCGACGTCGTTGACGAAGTTCTCGTGCCCCGGGAGCACGCTGACGAGCTCCCCGCTCCCGACGCGCCACACGCGGGCGGTCCCGTCCGTGCTCGCCGTGGCCAGCAGAGTCGCGCGCGGACTGAAGGCGATGTCGCTCACGTGACCCGCATGACCGCGGATCAGCGCGCGGCGCTCCCCGGTGGAGACCCGCCAGAGATGGACCGTCCCGTCACTGCCGCCGACAGCGAGCATCCGGGCGGCCGGGCCGAAGCGAAGCGACGTCACTGCGCTCGGCTGCTCGAGGACGTGACGGCCCTCGCCGTTGAGCGTGTTGACGATCACCGTCCTCCGGCTTCCGTCCGAGATGGCGAGCAGCGTTCGCTGCGGCCCGAGCGCCGCGTGGCGGATCGCCTCCGGAGCGTCGATCGAAGCCATCGGCTTCCCGCTGATCACGTCTCTGACGGGCAGCCTGTCCTCCGGGACCTTAACGCTCCGCTCGACCCGTCCCGAGACCGGGTCGAACACCGTCAAGGTGCGGCCGGAGACGATCAGTGCGCCATCCTTCCTGAGCTCCAGCAGACGCCCCGCGAACGGACGTCGCGAGATCTCGACGAGGTTGGAGGCCAAGACCGTGATTCCGGTGGGCGCGGCCGCGAGGATGATGCCGTCCGCTCCCTTCGTCAAAGCTGCGACAGGGGGATCGACCGTCGCCCTCAGCCGCAGGCGGGAGTCGAGCAAGGCTCGTCGCAAGACGCCCTCTGTGCGCTCCGACGGCTCGAGCTCGGCTGCCTCCAATGCCAGCCGGAGACTTCGCTCCGGATCGACCGTGAGCTGCGACAGCGCCGACGCCGCGAGTTCCCGCGCCTCGGCGGAGCGCGCCAGGTCGCGCGCCTCGGTGCGCTGAGCGAGCGCCCATGCGGCCAGGGCGAGCGTGCCCGCCAGCGCAACGAACGCGAACCCTGCGATCACCCCGAGCCGTCGGTGGCGACGTGCCGCCGCTATCCGTTCCGTCACAAGCGCCCGCTGCGCCTCGTGACGGTCTCGCCATGCGAGCACGGCCGGCGCAAGCACGTCGTGGAAGATCTCGTACCGCGGCGGGCCGCCCGCTCGACTGGGAACCCGGCGCAGGATCCTGGCGGCATCGAGCGCCGCCAGCACCGGCTCCAGCCGAGTCTGATCCTCGTCGGCGTAGCGGGCGAGATCGTCAACCGCATGGGCGATCTTCGTGCCCGAGGGCGTGACGAGGTAGTTGAACAGCCGCGCGACCAGATCTCGCTCCGGGGCATCGGACCCGGAGAGCGCGCGCTCGAGATGCTTCTCCACAATCCTCTCGGCCCCACCCAACTCAGCGAGCGTCGCTGCCCGTAGCCGACCCGACTCCCGTTCTTGCTCGACCTCCCAAAGGCGCTGGAGCACGAGCTGGAGATAGGGCGCCTCCACACGCCGATCGAGCTTGCCCTCGTCCACCAGCCCGCGTCCGGTCAAGTGCTGCTCGATCCGTCCGGTCGCGACCTCGTCGAGCACCGCCTCGACCAGATCGTCGTCGGCGACCACGTCCGGGCCACCGAGCTCCGCGTACATTCGGAGCGGCCCCTCGATCGCCGATCGCGCAGCTGCGCGGGTCAGGTGGTCGAGGCGCAGGACGTTCCCGAACAGGCCGGGTAGCCGCCGTTTCAGCGCATCCAGGTCGGCAAGCGAGTCGTCGCGCACACCGAGTAGCACGTGAACGGGAAGGCCCGACCGTGTGAGCATGTCCTCCAGCGCGTTGGCAAGCGGACCGCCATCGCGGCCGTGATAGAGGACGTACTCCTCCATCTGGTCGAGGATGAGGTAGAGCTCGGCGCCCGAGGCGATCGCGCGTTCCGCGAGCGCGTCGGCGAGCGGCATGTCGCTCGCGGCGCCGGCGGCGCCCGCGACCGCCAGGAGCGGGTCGTCCCGCCAGCTCTCGACGATCACGACCTCGGCGGCGGTCTCTCCACCACCGGCCGCGGCAGGGACCGCCGCGCGCAGCCGCTGCGACACGCCCGCCCGGAGCAGCGAGCTCTTGCCCACGCCGCTCGGGCCGTAGAGCACGGTCAGGCGTGACGCCATCAGGTTCGCGGCGACGACCTCCGACTCGCGCTCCCGGCCGAAGAAGAGGAGCACGTCGTACTCGGAGTCGCCAAAGTACGCGAGCCCCTTGAACGGGGACGCGGGGAGCATCAGGCGGCGTCCGGCTCCGCAAGCGCGGCGGTCAGGCGGGCGAGCTCCTCCGCGTAGGTCCCGAGCGACACGTCGTACACCTCTGCCCCCCGTTCGCGCCAGAGCTCACCGGCGACGTGCTCGACCTCGGCTTGCACCGCCCACGAACGGTAGGAGAACCGGTCGCCGCCCCAGACGCGGCGGAGGAAGACTCGCAGGCTCCAGTCGTCGACGCCGTAGCCGAGGAAGAGCAGGTGGCTCCGGCGCAGCCGCGCTGCGATCTGGACGGGCACCGACCCGGCGGCGTCGCCCGCGACGAGGTAGTCAATGTGGTCGTCCTCGGACACGGCGAAGCTCTCCCGCTCACGCGTGGCGCTGCGATCGACGTGGCCGTGGATCTTGAGCAAAGCGCTCCGCTCCTCGAGCGCCAGGCCTGCGTAGGCGTTCGGCTCGTCCACGACAACTGGAGCGCTTCCGGGCGGAATGTGGAGGAACTTGCCGCGATCGCGACCGGAGGCGACATAGACGACGACGTCCAGTTCCTCCCCCGCAGCCTCGAACGCACGCTCGACCCCGGTGTGGAAGCACGTCGAGACGATCAGCTGCTGCGGCAGGCCGCGGTCGCGCAGCAGAGGCGGCAGCGCGGCGAGCCACGAGTGGAGCGGTGTCGGCGCAACATCGCGGTCGAGGGCGAGGTGCAGCTCGTCGTGCAGCGGCCCGATCCCGTTCCGCGCGGCCACTGCCTGGCAGACGTAGGCGAGGCCGCGGTCGTGGGTGTTGAGGCCGAAGCGCTCGGCGAGCAGCAGCGCGAGCTCGTCACCTGCGACGCTCGCCGCCCCGGGCCCGAGCACCGGCACGAGCCGGCCCGCCACGAACGCGCGCATCACCTCGTCGTAGTGGTCGTCGATCGAGGGCCGCGCTGGCCGCACGAGCGACCGCTCCTGTCGCAGCATCGAGCCGTACAGCGCCTGCAGCTCCGGGCCTGGCTCGATACCGAGCTCGTCCACGAGCGCTCGACGCACATCGCGGTAGGCGGCAAGGGCGTCCGCCTGCCGCCCCGAGCGGTATAGCGCCAGAATCAGTTGAGAGCGGAGACGCTCGCGCAGCGGTTGGTGCTGAACGAGTTGCTCCAGCTCCGCCACGAGCTCCGCGTCGGCGCCGGCCTCGAGCTCGGCGGCGATCCGCTCCTCGAGGACCGCGAGCCTCGTCTCCTCGAGCCGGCGGATCTCGGGCTGGGCGAAGTCTTCGAGCTCGAAATCCGCGAGCGCAGGACCTCGCCAGAGCGCGAGAGCGCCCCGCAGCAGCCGCGCGCGTGCCGCGGGCTCCGCAGGCCGCGCCTCCCGGACGAGGTCCTCGAAGCGGGTGAGATCGAGCTGGCTCCGATCCAGCTCCAGGACGTATCCGGACGGCCTCGTCTGGATGAACCCCGGCCCTAGCTGCTTTCGCAGTTGCGAGACGGAGTTCTGGAGCGACGTCATCGCCGTTCGCGGCGGGTCCTCACCCCAGAGTTGGTCGACGAGGCGCTCCGTCGAAACGGGCTGGTTCGCCCGCAGGAGGAGTAGCGTCAGGAGCGCGCGCTTGTTCCGGCCGCCGAGGGGCATGGCGATCTCCCCGTCGAGGACCTCGAGGGGGCCGAGGATCCTGAACTCGAGCACTGCCCAACGGTTGTAACAGGGTTCACGTGCCTTTGAAAGGCTCGCACACACGCCATTAGCGAGCCGTTAGGACCACGTGAGTGCGCCATTTAGGGCCGCTTCGACGGTGGCCGCATGGCTACCACGCGCACCACCTCAACTTCCGGCGCCCAGCGCCGCACGTTCGGTCTTCTGACCGTTGCCGCAGTCCTCGCCCTCGTCTCGCTGGCCGTGATCGCGGCGGCCCCGGGAGCTCCCGCGGCCGACGCCGCCGGCGCCCCCGCAACGGCCTCGGCCTACGGCTGGCCGGTGAAGCCGTTCAACCGGTCGCATCCCGTTCGCGCCAACTTCGGCGACCCGCGCACGACGTTCCACGGCCCGCCCACGCAGGCGGGCGTGCTGACGAGCCGCGGCTCATTCTCGTTCCACTTCGGTGTCGACATCGCCGTCCCGGACGGAACGGCGGTCTATCCCGTCCGCTCGGGCACCGCGTCGCTACTCGGCGGCCGGAACGTCCAGGTCGACTCGGGCGGAGGCTTCAAGACGCAGTACTGGCACATCGTCCCGGCCGTGCGGCCGGGCCAGCAGGTGACCGCGCAGCAGACGGTGCTCGGACACGTGATGAAGGGATACGAGCACGTGCACTTCACCGAGCTGCAGGACGGCCGCCCGGTCAATCCCCTCGCCCCCGGGCACATGGGCCCGTACGACGAGGAGACGGCTCCGCAGCTGAGCTCGATCTCGTTCCGCATCGGCAACTCGCCTCGCGAGGCCCTGGCCGAGTCGGTGTCCGGCCCGATCGTCCCGGTCGTCCGCTCGCAGGACACGCCGGCGCGTCCGGTCTCCGGGGTGTGGGCCAACCTCCCCGTCGCTCCCGCCCTGCTCACCTGGCAGGTCGAGCGTGTGGACAGCGGCCGGATCGTGGTGCCGCGTCGCGTCGCGTTCGACGCCCGGGAGACGATCCCCGAGAACACGGCGTTCTGGACGTACTACGCCCGCGGCTCCCGGCAGAACATGGCCACCTTCGGGACGCAGCGCGCGTGGAGGACGCCCGGCACCTACCTGTACCGGCTCACCCGGAAGCCGATCGACACGAGGCAGCTCAGGAACGGCATCTACCGCCTCGTCGTGACGGCGTCCGACATCCGTGGGAACAGCAGCTCGATCGAGCAGGTCTTCATCGTCCGGAACGGGGGCGGAACGTGAGCGCGAAGCTCGCGGCCGGGGCGGCGGGAACCCTCGCCGCCCTCGTCTCGATCCTGGCGGCCGTGGACGAATCCGACCGTCCCGCGCTCTCGTCGCCGCCGCTGATCGCGACGATCCATCCGGCGCAGGATCCGCTCGGGCTGATGGTCACGAGCGGGGGCTGGGCGTACTGCGAACAGCTGCGGCCGATCGCCAGGCGGACGCGGTACACGCTCCTCTGTGGCCGCTACGAGCGCGACGGCTACCTCGGCCCGGGGCTGCGTTCCAAGCGCCGTCTGGACTGGGGCAACCCCGCCTATCTCGCCCGGCTCGCCGACAGCGCCGAGGCGCTCCACCGGCGCATCGGTGGGAAGCTCGTGCTGATCGGCGTGTCGTACTCGGGGTTCGGCGTCGCCACGCTCGCGACCCATCATCCGGAGCTTCGTCCCGCCCGGCTGATCGTGATCGACTCCTACTTCGACCTCGTCGCCCGCAGAAGCCTGCTTCCAGAGGCACACGAAACTGCGCGGGAGATCGACGGTGAGGCCGGCACGTCTCCGACGGAGCTCCGCCGACGCAGCGTCAGCCCCGCCGGGCTCGCGCGGCTCCTGCGCTCGGGCACCGACCTGGTCGCGGTCTGGAGCGTGTCGGCGGACGAACGCAGGCGCTTCAACGGCGCCACGTGCGGCCGCAACGCGAGCGCCGCGACGCTGGCTCGCGTCGCCGGGCTGGTGGGCCGACCGGTCTTCGGCTGGGTGACCCGGCGGAGGCACGGCGGCAATCTCTGGCGGCACGGCGCGAGCATGGTGCGAGGGTCGAGGCCACCGGGAACAAGGGTCACGTTCTCACCGGACGGCAAAATTCCGGACGGTGCGTACTGCGCGTCCTAACCGGTCCATCACGGGTCGTAACTAGGATTCCCGGCCGATGCGCCGCCTCGTCCTCCTCGTCGCCGCTCTCGCCGTCGCACCGCCCGCCGCTGCGGCGAACCTGACGATCGCGCCGCACGACTTCTCGCCGAAGCAGAAGAAGCTGCGGATCCAGGCCTCGCTGCCGAAGCTCGAGCGCGTCGGCGTCCAGCTCGCACGGGCCGACGGCCGCGTGCTCGGCTGGATCGTCGAGCCCGAGCGCCGGCGCTTCCTCGACTTCCGCTGGAACGGCCGGCTGCGCAGCGGTCGCGTCTGGGACGGCAGCTACCGGATCCGCCTCGTCGACGGCGCGCGCGTGCTCGCGTCCACCCCGCTCCGGATCGACCAGACGGCAGCCAGGCTGACGAACATCCAGGCCCGCAACCGCAGCCGGACGCCGTTCCGCGGCGACAACGAGCGCTTCACGACGATCTCGCCCAACGGGGACGGCCTGCGCGAGTCGGCCAAGATCGCCTTCACGCTCACCGAGGCGGCGCAGGTCCACTTCGAGGTGACGCGGACGGTCAGCTCGCCGGAGACGATCTACGAGCTCTGGGCGAACCTGAAGCCCGGCCGCAACGTCTTCACCTGGCATCCGCACTGGTCGATGGGGCCCCGCACCTACCTGATCCGAATGACAACGCTGGACCGCGCCGGCAACCGCCGCACGTACGGCGCCGACGACGCCCGCGAGGGACGAAAGCTCCGCTCGGCGGTCGTGCGCGTGCTCGGCGTCGACGCGGGCTTCTCCGCCGAGAGCTACACCGCCCTCAGCAACGCCCGCCTGGCGATCGAAACCGACGCGACGACGCTGACGCTGCAGACGTTCCGCGCCGGCCCCGAGGACACGCGCACCCACAGCGACTCGGTCATGCACGGCGTCGCCGTGAACCAGCCGGTGACGATCCCCTGGAGCGCGCGCCACCGGCGCGCGACACTCAACTTCGCGGTCGGCCCGTGGGCATCGGGCGTCTACTTCGTCAAGCTGACGGCCGGCGACGGCCGCATCGGCTACGCGCCGTTCATCGTCCGGCCCACGACCCTGGGCGAGCGCAGCCGCGTCGCCGTCGTGATGCCGACGAACACCTGGCAGGCGTACAACTTCCGCGACGGAGACGGCAACGGCTGGGGCGACACCTGGTACGCGAAGGGGGCACAGAGCACCGCGCGCCTCGGCCGCATGTACGTCCGCCGCGGCGTGCCGCCCCAGTGGCGCAAGTACGACGTCGACTTCATCCGCTGGCTGCACGCCACCGGCAAGCAGCCCGACATCCTCACCGAGACCGAGCTGGAGTCGATCCGCACCGCCGAGGAGTTGATCCGCCTCTACGACTTCGTCGTCTTCCCCGGGCACACCGAGTACGTGACGCGCCACGAGTACGACCTGATCCGCAACTACCGCGACCTGGGCGGCAATCTCGCCTTCCTCTCGGCGAACAACTTCTTCTGGGAGGTCCGGCTCGAAGGCCGCACGCTGAGGCGGACGAGGCTGTGGCGCGACATGGGCCGGCCGGAGTCGTCGCTGCTCGGCGTCCAGTATCGCGCTAACGACGACGGGCGCCGGCAGCAGCCGTTCGTCGTCCGCGGAGCCTCGTCGGCGCCGTGGTTCTTCGCGGGCACCGGCCTCGGCGACGGCTCCACGTTCGGCCAGGAGCTCGGCGGCTACGGGATCGAGATCGACCAGACGACACCGGCGACGCCGCCTGGGACGATCGTGCTCGCCGAGATCCCCGACGTCTTCGGGCCGGGGCTGACGTCCCAGATGACCTACTACGAGACGCCGCAGGGAGCGAAGGTCTTCGCGGGCGGCGTGATCGACTTCGGCGGCTCCGCGACGCTGCCGTCGGTGCGCCGCCTGCTCGAGAACCTCTGGGCCAGGCTGGCCTCGCCCTAGGCAGGGTCGCGCCTAGAGCCCGAGCTCGTCCCGGTACGCGCGGGCGTAGATCTCCTTCAGCTCCTGCACCCGCTGGACGTAGTGGCGCGTCTCGTCGAACTGGATCCCGACGCCCTCGTCCCGCCAGCGGTCGACATTCGCCTGGCCGGCGTTGTACGCGGCGAGCGCCAACTCCTCGTCCTCGTACTTGTCCAGCAGGTGGCGGAGGTACCAGGAGCCGTAGCGGATGTTCAGCTCCGGGTTGTGCAGGTCGTCGGGCTTCCAGCTCTCGCCCCCGGTGCGGTCGGCGATCCCCTGACCGGTCGAGGGAAGCAGCTGCATCAGCCCGACAGCGCCCGAGGCGGAGACCGCGTCGGCGTCGAACTTCGACTCCTGGTAGATCACTGCGGCCACGAGCTGCGGGTCGAGCGAGTAGTTCTCGGCGTGCCCGACGACGATCTGCTCGTAACGAAGCGGATAGCGGAGCCGCTCGTACCAACGCGGCTCGGTCTCGAGGACGTAGACGGC
>JANPKC010000335.1:0-7755 GCA_031425855.1 Actinomycetes bacterium
TCTATCCCCTGAGCTACGGGCGCTCGGAGACGGCCTAGTGTAGCGGCCTCCCGCGGTAGGAGAGCCCGGGCGTCGGCCGAACTGGGACGGGGTGGCAGCTGCGCCCGACCAGCTCACGCTCGCGCGGCACCGCGATCTCAGCGGACGCGAGCACCGCCCCTACGTGCGCTGGGCGGTGCTGACCGCGCTCGGCCTCCTGTGCCTCCTGGGCCTTGGCAACGCCTTCGGCCAGCAGCCGCAGACGCGGACGGCGGCCGGTGGCGGTGTCGAGCTCGAGGTCTACTCGCCGGAGCGGGTCCGCAGCGGCCTCTTCTTCATGTCGCGCTTCACGATCCGTGCGGAGCGCGAGATCGAGGCGGCGACGCTGGTGCTCGACCCCGGCTGGCTGGAGGGGATCACGCTGAACACGCTCGTCCCATCGCCCGTCGGCGAGGCGAACCGCGACGGCAGGGTCGCCTTCGACCTCGGCCGCGTCCGCGCCGGCACCGAGCACGTCTTCTTCCTCCACTTCCAGGTCAACCCGACGGAGGTCGGCCGGCGGCCGCAGGACGTCCAGTTGCTCGACGGTGAGACGCCGCTGCTCGAGCTCGACCGCACGGTGACCATCTTCCCCTGATGGACCTCGTCGTCCGGGCAGCCGTCGCGTTCCTCTTCGTCTACCTGCTGACGCGGGTGATCGGACGCCGCGAGCTCTCGTCGATGCAGCCGTTCGACCTGATCATGCTCGTGATGATCGGCGACCTCGTACAGCAGGGAGTGACCCAGAACGACTTCTCCGTCACCGGAGCGCTCCTCGTCGGGTCGACAATCGCGCTGATGACCGTCGGCGTCTCGTACACGAGCTTCAAGTTCCCGCGCCTGAGGCCGGCGCTCGACGGCGAGCCGGTGATCGTGGTCGAGGACGGGAAGCCGATCGAGCGGAACCTGCGCCGGAACCGGATCACGCTCGAGGAGCTCGCGGCCGCGGCGCGCGAGAACGGGATCGGTTCGCTCGACGCGATCCGCTGGGCCGTGCTGGAGACGAACGGCCGGATCAGCTTCCTGCAGAAGGGCGACGCGTAGGGGCGCCGGCGCTCTAGGTCTGGCCGGCGGCGTGCCGCGCGTCGGCGATCGTGTCGTTGCCGATCGCCTTGATCACCTCGGGCCGGTCGAGCAGGCGCGCGCGCTGGTCGGGTCCGAGGCGGTTGAGCACGTAGCGATCCTCGAGGATCTCGGCCAGGTCGCGGCCGCGGTCGTGCTCGCGGATCACGTACGCCGCCACCCGCTCCTCGGCCGACGAGCGCTGGAAGAGGAACGAGAAGAGATTCCGGAACGCCATCGCGGGCGATTGTATCCTCCTTTCGATGCGTAGGAACACCTCCGACGGCAGGTGCGCCGAGCGGACGCTTCGCGGCTTCGACGACGCGGGGCGCGAGGAGCGCATCGTGATCTGGCTCGAACGCAAGGAGGGCGCACTCTGGGCAGTCGGCCGCGCCGTCAACCTGCAGCACCGCCCTACCGACGAACCGCGGCCCGACGACTACCTCTTCGAGGGTCACGAGCTCGGCGACGCGCTCGACGCGGCGAACGGCGCGCTCGAGGACGATGCTCGCGTGCTCGAGGACGACGGCTCCACGGAGCGAGTCAAGCCGTTCACGCGCAAGGAGATCCTGCCCGTGCTGGAGCGGTTCTTCTTCGGCCGCCGCTGAGAGTTCCGCCGCAAGGATGACGTCAGGTCATCTTCGCGGCGTATTGCGGATACCGGCACCACAGAGATACCCTCCAGGGGTATATCAACTCGCTCCAACAACCCAAGGAGGCACAACCGATGCGCATCCGTATCGCCTTGCTCGCCGCGGCGGCTCTCGCCGGGATCGCGGTCGCCGCGGCCGGCGCGGCCGCACCGCCCCTCGCCGAGGGAGTCACGTTCAAGCCCGTCGCGAAGTCCAGCGTCGCCGGCACCGGCATCGTGACCGCCAACGGGGTCGGCACTGCCGTCACGGTCAGGCTCACCGGACTGAAGCCGAACTCGACCGCCCGGGTCCTGCTGCGGACAGGTCGCTACCCGCAGCTCAGCGCGAGCTTCGCGCAGGCCGTCAACGTCAAGGCGGACGCCCGTGGCCGCGCTCGCGCGTCGAGCGCGATCAGGTTCCGCAACGAGCCCGTCGCGTTCCACATCGTCGCGGACGGCCAGCACGTGCTCACCGTGATCTCGCAGGGCCGCGTCGTCGCGGTCGCGGAGATCCCCGGCCTCGACTAGGCGTTTACTCGCGGGCGTCCGCCGGTCGGACGCCCGCTACGCCTCCTTCGGCCACTCCAGGTTCGCGTCCGGGATCGGGTCGCCGTGCGGGTCGTGCGTGGGGAAGCCGAGTGCCTTGTCGATCCGCGCCTCGAGCTCCTCCGAGAGCGCGTGCTCGAGCCGGTCGGCCTCGTCGTGGACGTCGTCGATCCCGATCCCGAGTGTCTCCGCCAGATAGAGCTCGAGCAGCCGGTGGTGCCTGATCACCTCCAGCGCGACCTGCTCGCCCGCGTGCGTCAGCGTGACGCCGCGGTAGGGCGCGTGCTCGGCGAGCCCGAGGGCTGCCAGCTTCTTCACCATGGCGCTCGCCGACGCCGCCGAGACCTGCTGGCGCTCCGCGAGGGCCGAGGTCGACACGCGATCGGCCTCGGTCCCGAGCTTGTAGATCTCCTTCAGGTAGTCCTGGATCGCGTTGCTCAGGTCGACCATCGCGTCGTCAGTCTAGGCCGGTGCTAGCCTCGGCCGGTGCTGATCAAGCTGGGACACAGCCCCGATCCCGACGACGCGTTCATGTTCTGGGCGATCGCCGCCGGGGCGATCGACACGCGCGGCTTCCGTTTCGAGCAGGTGCTGCAGGACATCCAGACGCTGAACGAGTGGGCGCTCGAGGGGCGGCTCGAGGTGACGGCCACCTCGCTGCACGCGTACCCGTTCGTCCAGGATCGCTACGCGCTGCTGCCGCACGGCGCCAGCATCGGCTCCGGGTACGGGCCGATCCTCGTCGCGCGCGAGCCGCTGACGCTCGAGCAGCTGCGCTTCGCGGAGATCGTCGTCCCCGGCCGGATGACGACGGCGTTCCTGACGCTGCGGCTCGCGCTCGGCGAGTTCGCCCACCGCGAGCTGCCCTTCGACCGGATCCTCGACGAGGTCTCGTCCGGCCGCGCCGACGCCGGCCTCGTCATCCACGAGGGCCAGCTGACCTACGAGGCCGAGGGGCTGCACAAGGTGCTCGACCTCGGCGAGTGGTGGCTGCACGAGCCCGGGCTGCCGCACCCGCTCGGCGTCAAGCTCGCGCGCCGCGTCGTCGGCGACCGGATGGGAGATCTCTCGGCGGTGCTGCTCGAGTCGATCCAGGCGGGGCTCGCGAACCGGCGAGAGGCGATGCGCTACGCGATGCGCTTCGGCCGGGGCATCGACGCCGCCACGAACGAGCGCTTCGTCGACATGTACGTGAACGAGCTCACGTGCGACTACGGGGACGAGGGACGGCGCGCGGTCGAGGAGCTGCTGCGGCGCGGCGAGGCGATCGGCGCGTTTCCCGAGCCCGTGCGGCTCGACTACGTGGCGTGAGCCGCGCCGTCGTGATCTCGGCTGTGCGGACGCCGGTCGGGCGGTACGGCGGCGCGCTCGCGGGGGTGCGTCCGGACGACCTTGCGGCAGTCGCCGTCGCGGCCGCGGTCGAGCGCGCGGGAGTCGATCCCGCCGAGATCGAGGACGTCTACCTCGGCTGCGCGAACCAGGCCGGCGAGGACAACCGCAACGTCGCGCGGATGGCCGCGCTGCTCGCGGGACTGCCCGAGTCGGTTGCGGGGGTGACGGTGAACCGGCTCTGTGCCTCCGGGCTCTCGGCCGTCGTCGGCGCGTGCCATGCGGTCGCCGCCGGGGACGGGAACCTGTTCGTGGCCGGGGGCGTCGAGTCGATGAGCCGCGCGCCGCTCGTGACTGCGAAGCCCGATGCGGCCTTCCCACGGGGCGACCGTACGCTCTACGACACGACGCTCGGCTGGCGCTTCCCGAACCCTGCGCTCGCCAAGAGGTTCCCGCTCGAGACGATGGGCGAGACGGGCGAGAACGTGGCCGAACGCTGGGGCGTCTCGCGGGAGGAGCAGGACGCGTTCGCGCTCCGCTCGCAGCGGCGCTGGGCCGAGGCCGACTTCTCCGACGAGCTCGTTCCGGTGGGGGACCTCGTCCGCGACGAGCACCCCCGGCCCGACACGAGCGCCGAGAGGCTCGCCGCTCTGAAGCCGGCGTTCCGCGACGGAGGCACGGTCACCGCCGGCAACTCGAGCGGGCTCAACGACGGCGCCGCCGCGCTCGTGATCGCGTCCGAGACGAAGGCGCGCGAGCTGGGGGTGGAGCCGCTGGGGGCGTTCGTCGCGAGTGCGGTCGCCGGCGTCGATCCCCGAGTGATGGGCATCGGCCCGGTGCCCGCCGTGCGGAAGCTGCTCGACCGCGCCGGGATCGGCGTCGGCGAGCTCGACGTGGTCGAGCTGAACGAGGCGTTCGCGTCGCAGAGCCTCGCGGTGATCAGGGACCTCGGGCTCGACGAGGAGAAGGTGAACGTGAACGGCGGCGCGATCGCGATCGGCCACCCGCTCGGGATGAGCGGCGCGCGCCTCGTCGTCACGCTCCTGCACGAGCTCCGCCGCCGTGGCGGCCGCTACGGCGTCGCGACGATGTGCGTCGGCGTCGGCCAGGGCCAGGCCGCGCTCTTCGAGCGGTGAGCACCCGGACCGCGATCCTCGTGGCTGCGGCCGCCCTCGGCGTCCTCGTGCTCGCGCTGGCGCGCGGCGAGGAGCCGAGTGCGCAGCTACAGGCGTTGAAGGCCGACCCGATGGCGACGTACGCCCCGCCCGGCGGCACCCTCGTCCAGACGAGGTCGCAGAACGAGGGCTCGTCGCTCGGGAAGCCGGTCTCCGCCCGGTACACGCGGATGTTCCAGATCGGCGCGGGGACGGGAGAGCGGGCGCTCGAGCGGGCCGCGAAGGCGGCGGCGGACGCGGGCTGGGCGGTCGGGCCACGTTCGACCGCGTTCCCGGACGTCGTCGGCGCCGACCGGAGCGTGCCGTCGGGACGCATCCAGCTCCACGTCAGCGTCTTCCGCGATTCCCGGATCCTCCCCGACGGCGTCCGGCCGCCGGCGCTCCAGGTCAGCCTCCGCCACCTCGGCCCTTAGCTATCGTCCCGCCGTGGCCGTCGCGACGAACGAATATGGGCTCTTCATCAACGGCGAGACCGTCGAGGGCTCGTCCAGCCGCGATCTCGTCGAGCCCGCCTCCGGCGAGGCGCTCGGCACGGCCCAGCTCGGCGGCGAGGCGGAGATCGACCGCGCGGTCGAGGCAGCGCGCGCCGCGCTCGACGGCGACTGGGGCAAGACGCCCGCGAACGAGCGCTCGCGCCTCCTGCACGCGCTCGCCGACGCGCTCAAGGCGAACCGGAACGAGCTCTCCGAGCTCGAGTCGCGCAACGTCGGCAAGGCGATCTCCTCGACCAAGGCCGAGCTCTTCGGCGCGGTCGAGAACTTCCGCTACTTCGCCTCCGCGATCGGCTCGATCGGCGGCCGCTCGAACCCGATCGGCGGCTCGCTCCTCTCCTACACGCTGAAGGAGCCGGTCGGCGTCGCCGGCCAGATCGTCCCCTGGAACTACCCGCTGCTGATGACGACCTGGAAGCTCGCGCCCGCGCTGGCGGCGGGCTGCTCGGTCGTGCTGAAGCCGGACCCGCAGACCCCGGTGACCGCGCTGCGGCTCGCCGAGCTCGCGGCCGAGGTCGGCTTCCCGGCCGGCGCGATCAACATCGTCACCGGCGACGGGCCGACGACCGGCGCGTACCTGGTGAAGCACCCTGGCGTCGACAAGGTCGCCTTCACCGGCTCGACGAAGACGGGCGGCGAGATCATGCGGCTCTGCTCGGAGCCGATCAAGCGCCTGACGCTCGAGCTCGGCGGCAAGAGCCCGAACCTCGTCTTCGCCGACGCCGACCTCGACTCGGCGATCCCGAGCGCGGTCTGGTCGATCTACTACTCCGCCGGCCAGAGCTGCGAGGCGCGCTCACGCGTCCTCGTCGAGCAGTCGATCTACGACGACTTCGTCGCCGCCTTTACCGAGAAGGCCGGTCAGCTGAAGGTCGGCGACCCGCTCGACGCGGAGACGCAGATGGGGTCGCTGATCTCGCAGGCGCACCGCGAGCGCGTGCACTCGTTCGTCGAGGGCGCCCGCGCGGACGGCGGCGAGATCGTGCTCGGGGGCGAGCCGGGCGAGCATGCCTTCTACCCGGCGACCGTCGTCGCCGGCGTCGACAGCTCGTCGACGATTGCGCAGGAAGAGGTCTTCGGTCCGGTCGTGACGATCATCCCGTTCGAGGACGAGAAGGACGCGATCCGGATCGCGAACGACGTCAAGTACGGGCTGATGGCGTCAGTCTGGACGGGCGATCCTGCGCGCGGGCACCGGCTGGCATCGCGGATCAAGGCCGGCACGGTCGGGATCAACATGCCGTACACCGCCTTCCCCGGGCTGCCGTTCGGCGGCTACAAGCAGTCTGGCTTCGGCCGCGAGCTCGGGATCGAGGCGCTCGACCTCTACCTCGAGACCAAGAGCGTGACCGTCAACACCGGCTCGCGCCCGATCAACCCGTTCGGCCTCTAGCGGCGCGGTGACCTACCGCTGGGCGGTCCTGGCGGCGGGCACCGTCGCGCAGGCGGCCTTCTCGACCGTCTCGTTCGCGATCGCGGTGCTGGCGCCGGCGCTGCGCGAGGAGTACGGGCTCAGCCTCACGGAGATCGGCGTCCTCCTCGCCGCCGAGTGGGTCGGGCTCACGTTCGCGCTGCTGCCGTGGGGCTTCGCGGTCGACCGCTTCGGCGAGCGCTGGACGCTGGCCTCCGGGCTCGGGCTCTGCGCGGGGTTCCTCGCCGCGGCCGCGTACGCGCCGAGCTTCGGCTGGCTCGTCGTCTTCCTCGGGCTCGCCGGGATCGCCGGCGGGAGCGTCCAGTCGGGCAGCGGGCGGGCGGTGATGCGCTGGTTCGCCGCCGGCGAGCGAGGGCTCGCGCTCGGCGTGCGGCAGACGGCCGTGCCCGTCGGCGGTGCCGTCGCGGCGCTCGTGCTGCCGGTGCTCGAGACGCCGCGCGCCGGTCTTCTCTTCGTCGCCGGCTTCGTGCTCGCGGGCGCCCTTGCGGGCGCGCTCGTGCTGCGGGCGGGCACCGAGGAGCACCTCGAGGCAACGGATGTCGAGATCACGCTGCGCGACCGCAGGCTGTGGCTCGCGTGCTGGGGCAGCGGGCTCTATCTCGTCGCGCAGGTGGCGATGATGGGCTTCGTCGTCCTCTTCCTCCACGACGAGCACGGCTTCTCGACGGGCGAGGCCGCGGCCGTGTTCGCCGTCGGCCAGGGGCTGGCGGCGGTGCTGCGGATCGGCGTCGGGCGCTGGTCGGACGTGCTCGGCTCGCGCGTCCGGCCGCTGCGCTGGATCGGAGTCGCGGTCGCGGTCACTCTCGGGGCCGTCGCCGTGCTCTCCGATGCGGCGACGTGGGCGCTCGTCCCTGCGCTCGTGCTCGCGACCGGGATGTCGATGGCGTGGAACGGGCTCTCCTACACGATCGCCGCCGAGCTGGGCGGCCGCCGCAGCGGCGCCGCGATCGGCTTTCAGCAGACGGTGCTCTCGGTGATCGGGGTCGGAGCCCCCGTCGCCTTCGCGGCTCTCGTCTCGGGCACGTCGTATGCCGCGGCGTTCGGGATCGCAGCGCTCTTCCCGCTCGCGGG
>JANPKC010000336.1:0-5277 GCA_031425855.1 Actinomycetes bacterium
CCCGCGCGAGCGCGACCCGCTGCCGCTCACCGCCGGAGAGGTCGCCGGGCCGAGCGTCCGCGAGGTGCGAGATCCGGAAGCGCTCGAGCAGCTCGTCGACCCGCTCGCGTCCTCCGAACGCGACGTTCCGGCGCACGTCGAGGTGCGGGAAGAGCGCGTACTCCTGGAAGACGAGCCCGACCGACCGGCGCTCGGGCGGCAGGTCGACTCCCGTCTCGGTGTCGAGCCACGCCTCGGCGCCGAGCGAGATCCTCCCTCGCTCCGGCCGCAGCAGGCCCGCGATCGCCCGCAGCACGCTCGACTTCCCCGCTCCCGACGGCCCGACGAGCGCGAGCGTCTCGCGCCCGAGCTCGGCCGCTATCGAGAGCCGAAAGGAGCGGAGAGGGTGGTCGAGGGTGAGCTCGAGCGTGTCCATGTGGGGACGAGCTTGACGGCGAGGAGGAGGGCGAGGCTGACGACGACGAGGAGCGCGCCCAGGGCGAGTGCGACGTCGAAGTCCTCGTCGAGGGCGTCGTAGATCGCGAGCGGCGCGGTCTGGGTCCGGCCCGGCAGGCTGCCGGCGAACATGATCGTGGCGCCGAACTCGCCGAGGCCGCGCGCGAACGCGAGCGTCGAGCCGGCGCCGAGCCCCGGCAGCGCGAGTGGCAGGGCAACTCGCCCGAAGACGCGGAATGGGCCTGCTCCAAGGGTGCGTGCAGCCCCGAGGAGCGACGGGTCGACGGCCTCGAACGCAGAGAGGGCGGCGCGGAGATAGAACGGGCTCGCGACGAAGCAGACCGCGAGTACGACGGCGAGTTGCGTGAACGGAATCGAGAGGCCGAGGAAGCGGAGCTGCTCTCCGAGCAGCCCGCTGCGCCCGAACGCGGCGAGGAGCCCGAGCCCGGCAACCGCCGGAGGCAGCACGAGCGGAAGCTCGAGCAGCGAGACCACGGCTGCGCGGCCACGGAAGTCGCGATTGGCGAGCAGGTAGGCGGCCGGCGTGCCGACGAGGAGGATCAACGCATGCGCAACCAGACTCGTTTTCAGGCTGACGAGCAGCGCATCGCGGGCGCGCTCGTCCCCGAGCTGCGCGACGAGCTCCCCCGGCGGGACGCGAAGGAAGATCGCGAGCACCGGCAGCGCTAGGAAGACGACGGCAACGGCGAGCGCTGCCCCGAGCAGCACTCGGAACAGGCGGTTCACGGTGGCACCGTGACGAAGCCTGCTGCGCGGAGCACGGCATCCCCCTCCACGCCGAAGAGCCTGTCGAGGTAGCGCACCGCGGCTTCGGAGCGGGGTAGGACGAACGCTGCGTAATAGTAGATCTCAGGCTGGTACCGGTCGGGGACCGGAAACGAGCGGACGTCGTCGCCCGCGGCCCGAGCGTCCGTCTCGTAGACGATGCCGGCGTCGGCCTCGCCGAGGGCCACCTTGCCGAGGACCCCCTTCACGTCCTCCTCGAGGCTGACCACGTTGGCGAGTGCACCCCTGAGGCCGGCAAGCTGGAGCGACTCGCGAGCGTAGTCGCCGATCGGAACCCCCTCAGCGCCCAGGACCAGCTTCAAGCCGGGACGGGTCAGTTCGCCGGCGGCCGTGACGCCTCCTGGGTTCGCCGCCGGCACGACGACGACGAGCCGGTTCGACGCGAAGATGAACAGCCCACTGACGAGTTGCGCAGATCGGAGCTCCTCGAGGGGCTTCGGGCTCGCCGAGAGGACAACGTCGGCTTCGGCCCCGTCGCGAATCTGTGCCGCAAGGTCGTTCGAGCCGCCGAAGACCACCTCCGCGCCGGGGTCGACCCTGTCGGCGACTCCGGTCAGTGACGACGCCGCGAAGACGACCAACTCCTGGTCGCCGCCATCACCGCGGCACCCAGCGAGCGCGAGCAGCACCGCCAGCACGGCTATCCATCTCACCGCTCGACCATCACCGAGGTCGACTTGACGACGCCTGCGGCGCTCATCCCTGCCTTCAGGCCGAGCTCGTCCACCGACTCCCGCGTGACGATCGCGACCACGCGCGACGGCTCGGTCACGTCGATCTCGATCCTAGCGAGCAGGCCGTCGACCTCGACCGAGCGGACGACCCCGCGGAAGCGGTTGCGCGCGGAGAGGGTCTCGTCGCCGTTCCCGACGCGGAGCCGGTCCACCTCCGCGCGGGGAACGACGCGGCGGTTGGCCGAGTCGCGCTCGACGGCGATCTTCCCGTCCCTGTCCCAGCGGCGCAGCGTGTCGACGCTGATCCCGAGCGCGCGGGCCGCTTCCGCGGCTGAAAGCGTCTGCCTAGGCATTACCTATGCAATCTAGACTATGGCGGTGGAGGTCGTCCAGCTTTCCGACCCGAGCGAGTTCCTCGAGCGCGCCGCCCCGCTGCTGCTCGCGGACGAGGCGCGGCACAACCTGATCCTCGGCCTGGCGGGCACGCTGCGGGATCAGCCGGGGCGGTACGAGGAGTTCCTGCTCCTCCTCGTCGAGGACGCGGGCGCCGTGGTCGGGGCTGCCCTACGGACGCTCCCGTACCGCCTCGTGCTCGCCCGGCCCACGAATCCCGGCGCCCTCACCGCGCTCGCCCACGCCGTCGGCGGCCTGCCCGGCGTGGTCGGCGGCGTTCCCGAAGCGTCCGAGTTCGCGGAAGCCTGGACGGCGCGCACCGGGGCGCGGGCCCGGATCGAGTCGCGCCAGGGCGTCTACGCGCTCGAGCGGGTGATTCCGCCGCGACCGGCTCCGGGAGCGTCACGGCCGGCGGTCGAGGCTGACCGGGAACTGCTGCTGCCCTGGTTGTCGGCGTTCTCCGTCGAGGCGATGGGCGAGGTGGCGACGGAGGGGGAGCTGCAGCGGATGATCGACGTCCGGGACGCCGGCGCCCCGGACTACGGATTCGTCCTCTGGGAGGACGGCGGCCGGCCCGTGTCGGTGACGGGCTTTGGCAGCCCGACGCCGAGCGGGATGCGCATCGGCCCCGTCTACACGCCACCGGAGTGGCGCGGGCGTGGCTACGCGAGCGCGCTCGTCGCCGAGGTCTCGCAGGCCCGTCTCGACGCCGGTCGCCGGTTCTGCTTCCTCTACACCGACCTCGCGAACCCGACGTCGAACAAGATCTACGTCGAGCTCGGCTACGAGCGCGCCTGCGAGTCGCTGCAGATCGGCTTCGACTAGAGCGGGATGTTGCCGTGCTTGCGCTTCGGCCGCGGCTCGCGCTTCGTCTTCGCGACCTCGAGCGCCGAGATCAGGATCGGGCGGGTCAACCGCGGCTCGATCACCTCGTCGACGTAGCCGCGCTCGGCGGCGTGATACGGGTTGGCGAAGCGCTCCTTGTAGTCGGCGATCAGCTCGGCACGGCGCGCGGCCGGATCGTCCGCCTCCTCGAGCTCCTTGCGGAAGACGATGTTGACCGCGCCCTCCGGCCCCATCACCGCGACCTCCGCGGTCGGCCAGGCGACGTTGAAGTCTGCGCGGATGTGCTTCGAGCTCATGACGTCGTAGGCGCCCCCGTACGCCTTGCGCGTGATCACGGTCAGCTTCGGCACGGTCGCCTCGGCGAACGCGTAGAGCAGCTTGGCGCCGTGGCGGATGATCCCGCCCCACTCCTGCTCCGTCCCGGGCAGGAAGCCGGGGACGTCGACGAACGTGACGAGCGGGACGTTGAAGGCGTCGCACGTGCGGACGAAGCGGGCCGCCTTGACCGAGGCGTCGATGTCGAGCACCCCGGCGAGCGCGGCCGGCTGGTTGCCGACGACGCCGACCGGGTGGCCGCCGAGCCGCGCGAAGCCGCAGACGATGTTCGGGGCGAAGCGCGGCTGCACCTCCATGAACTCGCCGTCGTCGACGACCTTCGCGATCACCTGCTTCATGTCGTACGGCTTCGTCGCCTCGTCCGGGATGAACGTGTCCAGCTCGGGCGCCTCGCGACCGACCGGGTCGGCGGGCGCGGCGTACGGCGGTCGCTCGAGGTTGTTCTGCGGCAGGAACGAGAGCAGATAGCGCGCGTCCTCCAGCACCGACTCCTCGTCCGGCGCGGTGAAGTGCGCGACGCCCGACTTGGCCGCGTGCGTCTCGGCACCACCGAGCTCCTCGAACGAGACCTCCTCCCCGGTCACCGTCTTCACCACGTCGGGGCCGGTGATGAACATGTACGAGCTCGACTCCGCCATCAGCACGAAGTCGGTGATCGCCGGCGAGTAGACGGCGCCGCCGGCCGTCGGCCCGAGCACGAGCGAGATCTGCGGGATCACGCCCGACGCCTGGACGTTGCGCCAGAAGATCTCCGCGTAGCCGGCGAGCGAGACGACGCCCTCCTGGATCCGCGCGCCACCCGAGTCGTTGATCCCGATCACGGGGCAGCCGTACTTGACGGCCATGTCCATCACCTTGCAGATCTTTTCCGCGAAGACCTCCGAGAGGCTGCCGCCGAAGACCGTGAAGTCCTGGGAGAAGACGAAGACCTTGCGGCCGAAGATCGTGCCGTATCCCGTGACGACCGCGTCGCCGTAGGGCCGGTTCTCCATCGAGTCGAAATCGGGGTTCCGGTGGCGCACATATCGGTCGAGCTCGACGAACGAGCCGTCGTCGAGCAGCTTGTCGACCCGCTCCCGGGCCAGGAGCTTCCCGCGCTCTCGCTGGCGCGCGACGGACTTCTCGTTCCCCGCGTGCGCCGCCGACTCGGAGAGCTCCTGGAGCCAGGCGAGCTTCGCCGCAGTCGTGTCGTGGGTCTCCGCCATCGCGCCGGAGCCTAACCGCCGAGGGCGAGCTTGTGTTCCTGAAACACAAGCTCCAGGTGCGTGGTTATGCGAACGAGCGAGAGCTTGTGTTCCTAGAACACAAAGTCCTCCTCGGCCGGGGTGCGGACTACCTGGCAGGAGGGCGACTTCCGAACCATAATCTGGCCTGACCGCCCAGAACGGTCACGCCCGACCGTTGGGAGATCGCTCATCCCCCGTGAAAAGGAGCTCGTAGTGCCCCCGACCCCTTCCACTTCGGCGACGCGCGGCACCCGGCGCACGTCGCGGAGCCGCTCTGCGGAGCCGGCCGCGCTGACCCCGGCGCAGATTCAGAAGCTCAGCGCCGCGCTCGACGCCGCGCGAGCAGGAGAGTTCACCGGCCGCCTCCGTGCAGACGGTGCCATGGCCGACGTCGCAGCCGCGTTCAACGGCCTCGTCGAGCGCAATCAGCAGGTCACGAACGAGCTCGTCCGGGTGGGCAAGCTCGTGGGGCGCGAGGGTCGGATCAACGAGCGGGCCAGCGTCGCGGGGGCGCCTGGCTCGTGGGCGGAGAAGGTCGGGGCGGTCAACGAGCTGATCGA